>JBLMYN010000307.1:0-3097 GCA_050258305.1 Actinomycetota bacterium | reverse complement strand
CAAAATATCCTTCACGTTTGGCGGCAATAGATACGCTTGCTCGGGACTATAGGCCAAGAATCGCGACATGCTCCTTTGTCGCCCATCTCCCCTGTGAATTACAAGTTCTCACACAGGCTCTGCCGTCCCCGGCTACAGGTTGTAGCGTCCCTGCGGGACTCGGGCCTGGCTTTATGTCACCGCCGCTTTTTGTCTTTTTTGGGTCCAAGTTCAACTTTCCGCCGCGGGCGGTTCTTGATCCAGATGGGCGACCCGATAAAGTCGAAGGCCTTGCGGATCTGATTTTCCAGGAATCGCTCGTAGGAGAAATGCAGCTTCACGTCCTTGTCAGTGAACAGAATGAATGTGGGCGGCGAAACCTGCGCCTGGGTCATGTAGTAGATGCGGACTTTCCGCCGGTGCGGAACCGAGGCACGTTCGAAGTCCACACTCTCTATGAAGCGGTTCATCTGCGCGGTGCTGATGCGCTTGCGGCGCTCGCCGGCGACCAGTTCCAGCATCCTGAAAAGCCTGTCCAGGTTGCTTCCCGACGACGCCGAAACAAACACCACCGGAGCGTAGTCAAGAAACTTCAGGGCGTGCCGCACCTGCTTTTCATAGATCTGCGGATCAGCGGGGGAGCGTCCGTCCCCGCCGGTGCTGGACACGAGGTCCCATTTGTTCACCACGATGATCACCGACCGGCCGCTCTCGTGGGCGTAGCCGCCAATCGTCGCATCGAGTGCGCTTACGCCCTCCGTGGCATCAATCACCAGCAGCGCCACGTCGGCGGCTTCAAGATGTTTGCGCGCCATCACCACAGAGAGCTTTTCCGCCATCAGGTGGGTTTTGCCCTTGCGGCGGATGCCCGCCGTATCAATGAAGCGGTACTGCTTGCCGTCCCTGGTGAGGATTTCATCCACCGCATCTCGCGTGGTGCCCGCAACGGGAGAGACAATCGCCCGTGAAGTTCCGGTCAGCGCATTCAGCAGGGTTGATTTGCCGACATTGGGATGACCGATGATGGCGACTTTTGTTTCGCGCTGCGCAGGTTCTTCGGGCTGGGCCGCCTGCTCCTCTTGTTGTTCCCCGGCTTGAGTGGACGGTTCTGGAGAACCCTCGTGATGCTCCGGTTGCAGCGGCAGCACGTGCAGCACGGCCTCAAGCAACTCGGCCGTGCCCGTGCCGTGTTCAGCGGAAACGGGGAACAAGCGATGGATGCCGAGGGTGCGAAAGTTTTCTGCCTCGGCCTCCTGCTTTGGCGAATCCACCTTATTTACGGCAAGAAACAGCGGCTTGCCGGTGCGCTGCAGCAGGCGCGCCAGTTCCATGTCCGGCGCGGCCAGTTCGGTGCGCGCATCCACCACCATCACAATGGCGTCGGCTTCTTCCAGAGCAACACGGGCCTGGCGGAAGATTTCGGCCGGGATCAACTGCTTGTCGTCAGGGATGATGCCGCCAGTATCGACAATCCGCAGCAGCTGGCCCTGCCACGTGGTCTCGCCGTAGATACGGTCACGGGTGATCCCGGGTTCGTCACCCACAATGGCGCGCCGCGAACCAATCAGCCGGTTGAAAAGCGTGGACTTGCCTACGTTCGGACGGCCGACGATGGCGAGGGTGGGGATTTTGGTGATGGTACGCTGCGGCATGATTTCAGGGCTCTTGGCTATTTGCTCTTGGCTATTGCTCCTGACTTTTTAGCCGAGAGCCAAATACCAATAGCCAAAAGCCGCACTCAAGCTATTATTAAAGCACGCTCGCCATGGCCTCCGCTTCGCACCCTGAAACCGCGCAGACCCGTCGCCAGCCCACGCTGCACCAGTTCTTTGCGCCGGGCGGGCTGTTGAGCCAGGCGCATC
Organism: Actinomycetota bacterium; assembly: GCA_050258305.1. Classification (GTDB taxonomy): domain Bacteria; phylum Acidobacteriota; class Terriglobia; order Terriglobales; family Acidobacteriaceae; genus Angelobacter. The sequence continues at coordinate 1,256 of JBLMYN010000307.1, read as the reverse complement.
CCCAATATGAGTTCCGCCGCGGCCAGTTGCAGATGGCGCAGGAGATTGAAAAGGCCCTGGAAGAACGGCGCCACCTCATCGTAGAGGCCGGCACCGGAACCGGCAAAACATTGGCCTACCTGTTGCCTGTAATTCGCAGTGGCAAACGGGTGGTCATCTCTACCGGGACCAAGAACCTGCAGGAGCAGCTCTTCTTTAAGGACATTCCTTTCCTGGAACAGCATCTGGGGCCCCTTCGCGTCTGCTATATGAAAGGGCGCAACAACTATCTGTGCCGCCAGAAGCTCTACGATCTCACCGAACAGCCGGTGCTGAACGGGCTGGAGGAGATTGAGCAATACCGGCAGATTGCCGCATGGGAACAGGAAACCGAAAGCGGCGACCGGGCCGAACTCAGGGAGTTGCCGGAAACCACGCAGCTCTGGCAGAAGCTGGACGCGCGCAGCGACCGCTGTACCGGAACAAAGTGCAGGCAGTGGGAACGCTGCTTCATTACGGAGATGCATCGCCGCGCCGCGGAGAGCGACATCATCATCGTCAACCATCATCTGTTCTTCGCCGATCTGGCGCTGCGCCAGAGCGGAGGCCCCGACGCAGGCGTGCTGCCGGAATTCGCCGCGGTGATCTTCGACGAAGCCCACGAGCTCGAAGACGTGGCCGGCAGCTACTTCGGCGTGAGCGTGAGCAACCTGCGCTTTGAAGAGCTGGCGCGTGATATTGAGAGCACGCTGCAGCAGAAGCAGGCCATGTCTGCCAGCCTGCTGCAGGCGCTGGCCAGGTTGCGCGAGCGGGCACGGTTTTTCTTCGGCCTGTTGCCGGCCGGGGAAGGCCGGTTTGCGTTCAGCAATCGTGAGCAATTCCTGATCAAGAACGACGACGACTATCAAGCCTTAATGAACTCCCTGGCGCAGGTCTTCTCTGAACTGGAACTCCTGCAGAAAAAGCCGGATGAGGTCTTCGGTTTTGCGCGGCGCACGCAGGAACTGAAAACCCAACTGGCTTTCATTCTGGAGTCGGAGGACAAGAACACCGTCTTCTGGATCGACTGGCGGGGCGAGGGCCGCAAGTCGCGAGGAATGGGCCTTGTGATTCTGCAGGCCACGCCGATCGACGTTTCCCAGATCCTGAAACAGACATTGTTTGATCACGTCGAGACAGCGGTGCTAACCTCCGCAACCCTGGCCGTGGCCGGTGGAGCACAGAACGGCAGCTTCCAGTACATTCGCGAGCGCGTGGGCCTGGATCACGCCCGTGAG
>JBLMYN010000306.1:0-6665 GCA_050258305.1 Actinomycetota bacterium | reverse complement strand
TTGTGTGGGACTCCGGCGGGAATCGTGGCACGCCCGCCGCTCTCCTTTATAACACTTCCCTGCAGCCTGCCCGGCATTCCCAGGAATGGCAGAAAGATCGAGAACACCGTTCCATGCACGTCTGTTCCGGCCCTGCTCTTCACTTGAATGGCCCCGCTGTGCCTCATCACAATGCCGCGCGTAATCCACAAACCGAGTCCGGTGCCAACGTCCGCCTTTGTGGTGAAAAACGGCTGAAACAGCCTGGCCTTATGCTGTGGCGCAATGCCGGAACCGGTATCCATGACGCTGATGCGCGCGCCCTCCACGTCTGGCCGGTCCCAGCGGCGCGATTTAGCCACCCGGATTACCAGGGATCCGCCGCCGGGCATCGCGTCGATCGCGTTGCTGACCAGGTTGGAAAAGGCCTGGCGAATTTCTCCCGCCAGCGCAGTGATTTCAACGTCGTCTTCGTACCGCTTGTCGACCGCTATCTTTCGTGTCTCGAATCGCTTTTCATACAACAGCAGCAGGTCGTCAATCTCCTGCGCCACCTTCACGGTGGTTGGCGAGGAAGTATCGCGGTAGAACCCCAGAGTCTGGCGGGCGATGTGAGCTACCCGGTCGAGTTCCCTGCCGGCCATCTGCAAGTGCTGCGCCAACTTCTCATTGTCCGGCAGATCGCGCCTGGCCAGATAGACGAGGTTGGTCACAGCTTCAAGAGGATTGTTGATCTCATGGGCCACCGTTGCGGCAAGACGGCCGGCAGCCGCGAGTTTTTCCGTGGTTCGCAAGGCCTGCTCGATCTTCTTGTTCTCTGTGATATCGCGGGCAATCTTCGCCGCGCCAATGATCCTGCCCTGCTCGTCTCGTACAGGTGAAATCGACAGGGAGACATTGATTCGCTCTCCTGATTTTGTGATCCGCACCGTCTCAAAGTGGTCGATTTTTTCTCCGGCCCGGATCTTGCTGAGAATCATGTCCTCATCGGATCGCAGTTCCGGTGGAATGATCAGGGTGATGGAACAGCCGATCATTTCCTCAGCCTTGTAGCCAAACAGGCGCTCCGCACTCCGGTTCCAACTCGTGACAATTCCGTTCAGGTCCTTGCCGACGATCGCGTCGTCTGAGGATTCCACGATCGCGGCAAGTTTTTGTGAGTTAAGGAGCGCGGACTGGAGCCGATTCTGCATCTGACGCAACTCTTCCCGCGCCTTCACTTCAACGCTGATATCAGTGTTGGTTCCGAACCAGCGTGTCAGCCTGCCTTGCTCGTCCCGGACGGGCACGATCCGGGTCAAAAACGGGCGGAGCACGCCATCCGCGCCGCGCAAAGGAAACGTCATCTCGAACGGCTCACCGCTGGCAATTGAAGCCTTCCAGCGCTCCAGCACGGCCGGAAGCATCGCCGGGTCGTGAACGGACTGCCAGCCCCAGCCTTCCATCTGTTCCGGCGTAGTGCCGGTATAGGCATACCACTGCTGGTTGTACCAGAAGATCCAGCCATCCGCATTGGCCATCCACACCAGTTGCGGAATGGCATCGGCCAGGGCGCGAAAACGTTCTTCGCTTTTCTCGATCGCTTTCCGGGCCTCTCCGGATAGAACCGGATCGTTCACCGCTGCGCCGGGTTTCGGCATTGCCGTAACGGCAGTCTTATCTCTAGTTCCTCGAAAACTCATAGCTTAATTCAAAAGATTTGGCCGGCCTGGAAAGAGAATTTGGTCCCGAGCCCCGACTCCAAAAGTTAAACGTCGTTATTGCTTAGATGCAGTTGCGCGAAGAGCGGCTGCTGCCATCCTTAAACGCAGAAAAGCGGCAACATACAGACTGGCGGCTGCACGGGCGCTGGGACCAGAGCACCAGGGCCGGTACCGAAATCCGCAATCGCAAAGAAACGTTAGTTTGCCCCACCCTGGTCTGGCAGTTCCCTGTGCCGACCCGGTGATGCGCCAAAACAGCTATCGATCAGACCACTTGGTAGCTCATTTCGTGGACGGGATTTCGCCTGCTATACTGCCGCCGCCATGAAACGAGCATTGTTCGTTCCATTCATTTTTGCTTCCGTGTTCGCGTGGGCTCAAGCGACCGCGAACATCTCAGAAACAATTGTAAAACCAGCGCGCCTGCTCGACGTTAACACTGGGAAGTATGTTGAAAACGAGGCAGTGCTCGTCCGCGGAGAAAACATCGTAGCGGTGGCTGCATTCTCTGCGCTGAAGGCGCAGGCGCCGAACGCGACCGTGATTGACCTGGGCTCAGCGACGCTTCTTCCGGGTCTTATTGACTGCCATACCCATCTGCTGCAGAACTATAACGGCAAGCTGGCGGGAGATGATCCGAACATGCTCCTCACCGTTGCCGGCATGAGCACCGCATCGCGCGCCCTGCTGGGCGCGCAAATGGGCCGGCAGGATCTGGAAGCAGGCATCACCTCCGTCCGCGATCTGGGCAACTCGGGTGTGAACGGCGACGTTGCGCTGCGCGATGCGATTCGCGCCGGATGGGTGGAAGGGCCGCGGATGGCAGTCAGCACGCGGGCACTTTCGGCTGCGGGAGGACAATTCGGCACGCTGCAGAAAGGAGCCCAGTCTCTGGTGGCTCAGGAATACGTAGTGGTAGCCAATCCCGATGAGGCGCGTGCAGCCGTGCAACAGGCTTTCTATGACGGCGCAGACCTGATCAAAGTGATCGTGAATACCGGCCCGCGCCTTATCGCTCCCGACACCGTGAAAGCGATTGTGGACGAGGCGCACCGCGTGCACCGGAAGGTGGCAGCGCATGCCATTGGGGACAGCGCAACCCGGATTGCGGCCGAAGCCGGCGTCGACTCCATTGAGCACGGCTACGTGATTCCTGATGACGTGCTCAAAATCATGGCGGCCAAACACATTTATCTCGTGCCCACCGACTATCCGGCTGACACTTACCTGGCCATCTTCCGCGGAGCCTCCTCTCCTGAGGAGCAAAAGCAATTGGAAGAGCATGTAAGGGCATTTGCAAAGAGTAACCAGGAACGCCTGCGCCGTGCCATGGCGCTTGGCGTGCCCATCGCATTTGGCTCCGATGAATACTATGACATTCCCGGTTTCACTCGCGGACAAGCGAGCCTGAAGCCACTTGAAGCGTATGCTCAGGCCGGCATGCCCCCTCTGCAAATCATTCAGGCTGCTACCGTCAACGCGGCAGATCTCATCGGCGCAAAACATCTTGGCAGTATTGCAAAAGGAAAAGCCGCAGACTTGATCGCCGTCACAGGCGACCCGTTAAAAGACATTACTCTGCTGGAAAAGGTGCTGTTCGTGATGGCGCAGGGAAAGATAGTGCTCAATCATCTAACCCATTGATGCCTCACGGGAGAATCAGTGGCCCATGCCTCCGCCGCCGCCCTGCTTGGTCGGCCGCTTCATGATCAGGATGAGGGGCAGGCAGAGTATGAACATCACAGCCAGCACAAAGAATACATCGTTAAAAGCCATCATGGCGGCCTGTTGCTGGACCATGCCGAAGATCGCGGCATAGGCTTTCTTGGCAGCGGTGGGCGGGTCTCCGCCGTTCGCGATGAAGCCGGCCATGAGTTTCTGAAACAGATCATGCGCCTGCTGACTGTATTGATTTACGTGTACTCCCAGATCATTGATATGACGCTGCAACTGGCGGGCATTCATCGTGACCACGCTGGCAATGCCGATGCTCGCTCCGATATTGCGCATCAGGTTGAACAGGCTTGTGGCGTTGCCCATCTGCTCACGCGGGATGGGATCGTTGGTGATGGTGGTCAAAGGCACGAAGAGCAGTCCCATGGAAGTGCCCTGCAGCAGTTGCGGCCAGAAGATGTCCCAGTATCCGGCATTCGTGTTCAGCCGGGAGAGCGCGTACAGGCTGTAGCCGGCCACCACCAGGCCCGTGGCCAGCAGCTTGCGGGGTTCCACCTTGCTCATGAGAATGCCGACGATCGGCATGAACAGAAACGATCCCAGGCCGCGCGGCAGCAAAGCCAGCCCTGCTTCAAGCGCTGAGTAGCCCATCAGCGTCTGCAGCCAGAGAGGCAACAGGACAGTGCTGCCGTAAAGCACAAAGCCCAGCACCGTCATCAGAAAGACGCCCGTAGCATAGGTGCGGTTCCTGAAGACAGACAGTTGCACCACCGGATGCCGGGTGGAAAGTTCGCGAACCAGGAACAAGATGAAGCCAATGACGCACAGAACAAACAACCAGAGGATAAAGTGCGACCCGAACCAGTCATCTTCCTGGCCCTTGTCCAGCATCACCTGCAGGCAGCCGATGCCGAGCGCAAGAAAGCCTATGCCCCAGTAGTCAATGCCGCCTTCGCCACGGCGGATGTAGGCCGGGTCATGGATAAACAGCATGACCATGCTGACCGCCGCGATGCCCACCGGGATGTTGATATAGAACAGCCAGCGCCAGCTGTAACTGTCAGTAATCCATCCGCCCAGCACCGGCCCGAGCATGGGCGCCACCACGATGCCCAGTGCCCAGAACGCCATGGCTTTGCCTCGCTTCTCCGGCGGAAAAGACTCCATGAGGATCGCCTGAGAGAGCGGCTGCAAGCCTCCGCCCGTAGCCCCCTGAAACACGCGGAAAATAATCAACGTTGAGAGGTTCGGCGCAATACCGCAAAGAAAGGAAAAAATCGTAAACCCGGTCACCGACATCAGCAGCAGCCGGCGGCGGCCAAAGAAGTTCGCCAGCCATCCGGTGAGCGGCAGCACGATGGCGTTCGAAACCAGATACGAGGTAAGCACCCAGGTGGCTTCGTCGGGCGTGGCGGAAAGATTGCCTGCAATGTGCGGCAGTGAGACGTTCACCACCGTGGTATCGAGCACCTCCATAAAGGTGCCCAGCATCACCGAGATGGCAATGAGCCACGGGTTGATGGCCATCTCGTCCAGAGGGCGGCTCAACGCTGCCGAATTTGTAGTAGTTGCCATTTAGCTTTGAGTCGTTTTGCTCATACCGGTCGAAGGGGCGTCACTCGCGCAGGGATTGACTGGCGCTCCGGTTATCTCCGGGCGCAGAACCGGATTCGCCCGCCTCATTTCTTTACGAACACGGTTGGTTCCACTGACATGCCCGGCCGCAACAAGTGGTTCGCATCTTCCCCTTTAGCGAAATCGATGCGCACGGGAATCCGCTGGACTACTTTCACGTAGTTGCCGGTTGCGTTCTCCGGCGGCAGAAGGCTGAACATGGCTCCGGAAGCTCCGGCTATCGACTCCACGGTACCCTTGTAGTCATGGTCGTAGGCGTCTACATGAATTTCGGCCGGCTGGCCGGGACGCATATCTTTGAGCTGCGTTTCTTTAAAGTTGGCGGTAACCCAGATATCGTCCAGGTCGACAATGGAAAACAGCGGCTGGCCCGCCTGCACCACCTGCCCAACCTCCACATTACGTTTGCTCAGGACGCCGGTGACAGGGGCCACGATCCTGGTGTATTGCAGATTCAGTTCTGCCTGTTCCAGAGCAGCCTGCGCCCTCTGAACTTCTGCGCTGGCAGCACCCGCTTTGGCGCGGATCGCTTTGATCTGCTCGGGCACGGTATGCGCCGCATCAGCCTGTGCCTGGGCCTGTACGGCCCGGCTCTCCGCGCTGGCAACCCCTGCATTCGCGGCGTCAAGGGTCGCCTTCGCCGCAGCAGCAGCCGCAACCGCGGCGTCGTATTGCTGCTGCGAGACCTCATCCTTCGCCACCAGCGTCTTCATTCGGTTCAAATCGGCGGAAACCTTGGTGTAGTTGGCCTGCGCTTCCTGCACGCGGGCCTGCGCCGCCTGAACTTCCTTTTCGGCCGCGCGCAGCGCTGCGTCCGCGGCCTGCAACTGGCCGGTGCTGGTTGTGGTGGTCAGTGGAACACCCACGTGGGCGGCCACGGCATTCGCTTCCGCCGTAGCGAGATCGGCTTTCGCGCGATCCACGGCCACCTGATAGTCCTTGGGATCGAGTTCTACCAGGAGATCGCCCTTTTTAACGAAATCGTTATCATCGTGCAACACACGAACGGTCGTGCCTGATACACGTGCGCTGATGGGGTAGATGTGGCCATTGATCTGGGCGTCGTCCGTGGATTCGCGGATGGAATAGTAATGCCACACGTACAGCCCGCCGGCAAAGAGGGCCAGAGCGACGATGGCGATGATCCACTTGGCCCGCGGATGCTCGCGAAAGAATCCGGCCCGCCGATCGCGGAGGGAGCGCAGTTTGCCGCCCTTTGCTTCTTCCTCGTCCGCGGACGGGCTGCTTTTTATTTCTTCATCCTCTTCATACGTCGGAGAGACTTTGATCGGGTCAGGCACTGCTTATTTTCCTCCCAGAAACACTCTTGTCTGCTTTTCCGCCACGCCCAAAGCCCGCGCCAGCGTAAGCTTGGCCACATTGTTCAAATACAACGCCTGAATATAGGTTTCATTCGCGGTGGCAACGGATTCCTGCGCCTGTACAACATCCAGACTTCCTGAAACGCCGGCTTTGAAGCGGTCCTGCGCCTGCTTCAGCTCTTCATTCGCGAGATCGATCGACTGCTGCGCCACCGCAACCTGCTGGTTGGAGGTCTGCACGTCCAACAGCGCTGAACGGATTTCCTGCTCAACCCGGTTGTGCAGGTCTTCCAGCTGCAGGCGGCTCTGCCGCAACTGGCTTTCATTCCGCGCGACATCTGCGCTGATTCTT
>JBLMYN010000305.1:0-11385 GCA_050258305.1 Actinomycetota bacterium | reverse complement strand
TTCACCCGCTGTTGCATCCGAGACAGCGTGTCTTCCGGCGAGAGAATCTCAATGCACGCCAGTGGAGGGTGGGTGAGAACCTGCTGGACCGGCTGATCCAGAGAGACGAGGCATACATCCGGGACACGGAACCTTGTCGGAGTGATCTGAATCCTCTGTTCGGGCAGGACCTCAATGTTCCACTCCTGCTGATGCTGGCCGAACCAGAGAATTAGCGCTGCCTGTAAGGCGGCATGATCGTGCTCTCCCACGTTGCGCTCCTCAATCCTTCCGTCTACGTACTCGCAGTCAGGACGGTAGCTGGTCTTGAGGTAATCGCTTACCGGGATCGCAGCAGTGCTAGCCATCGGAAAACAAACTCATGGTGAGCGCGGCTGGATTCGAACCAGCGACCCACGCCTTAAAAGGGCGTTGCTCTACCAGCTGAGCTACGCGCCCACACTCTTTCCAATTTAACATAATCGAGTAGTTCTAACCGGCTGGCTCGGTGGGTTAGTACAGATCGCAGGCCGCCGGGCGCGAGAACACCAGTGCCCGCAGCTTCTTTTCGAGCGCCGCCGAACACGCCATTTCCTTCCGCTTGCGCGCGATAAACTTCGGATCTTTAGCGACGATCGCGGCCGCGCGCTGCAGTGTATTTTTACCGCTCATCCTGCCTGCCGTCCCGGTGATGGCATTGGTGTAATCGGCAAAATTCTGGCTGTGGCGAAGCTGGTAGCGCTGCAGATAAACAAATGCGTCGGCGTCATCCTGAGACTCGGCTGCATCTTTCGCATCGTCCATTGCGGATTGCGCGTCGGCCTGGCGCATCTCAAGCTCCTGAACAGAGGACGGAAGAGCCCACCCCGTCGCATTGATGGCGTGCAGAGCCGCAATCGCAGACCGGGAAAACGTCTGCGACAGCTTCAAGCTTTGCGCGACGACCACCGAAGAGCCAAGAAGGATCAGAAAGAGAATGGTTCTTTTCATCAGACTTTTCTCATGGCCCAGTCTATCTGCAAAGCCCGGGCGGTGATACACAAAACTGGAAGACAAGGCTCCTCAACGGTTCAGACACCATCGGGCGCTGTTCACTTTTGAGGCTGGATGACAAAGAGTGTTTCTGTGAGCTTGGCCACCAGTTCTTCTTTTTCTCCGCCGACCATGAAGACGGACGCTTCCGCCACGATCGAGTTCTTACCCGCCCGCAGCACGGAAGCTTTGCAACGGAGCGCGTTTCCCGCTGCCGGCCGAAGAAAGTTGATCTTGAACTCGAGCGTAAGCACGTCGCCGGAGCCGGAAACGGAGCGGGCCGCACCTCCGGCAGTGTGGTCCGCCACCGTGGCAATGACCCCTCCATGAACGAACCCGTGCTGCTGGCGAAAACGGTCTTGAATTGTCAGCGTCGTTTCACACCAGCCGTCGCCGACGCCCGCCAGTCGAATGTCGAGATCGCGAACAAAATTGGCGCTGTAGAAGATCTGGTTGACAGCTTCCGGTGAGAGATCCTTGATGTTCATCCGTCGAGATCCCTTCTGTTTTTCAGGTGAGCCTGCCGTGCCGCCCTTTGCCGGCGGCGAAGTTGCCTGCACCCTTCACCGCCTCTTCGGAATTGATGGCCTCCATTCCCCGGCGCAGCTCATTCCGCCGGGCGTCGTCCCAGGCGAGAGACCATTGTTCGTAAGCGGAAAGCCGGTCACCACGCATGCCTTGCTGGGGGAATTCGGCCAGAGATTTTGCCAGCTCAAGCGCCGTTTCCAGAGCTTTGCCTTTTTCCACCAGACGGTTGACCAGTCCGATCTGCAGCGCCTCTTCCGCGGCGACAGCGCGGCCCGTGAGGATAAGATCCATGGCGCGACCATGGCCGATCATGCGCGGCAGGCGCACCGTGCCGAGATCGATCAGTGGCACGCCCCAGCGCCGGTTAAAGACGCCGAAGATTGCGTCCTGCGCCGCCACGCGCAGATCGCACCACAACGCCAGTTCCAGTCCTCCGGCAACGGCATGGCCTTCCATGGCGGCGATGACAGGCTTGGAAAGCAGCAGCCAGGTGGGGCCCATGGGGCCGGCTCCGTTGGGATCCACCGGCGGGCGGAGCCCTCCGGCAATTTCGCGCAGATCGGCGCCCGCACAGAAAGTTCCGCTCGCGCCGGTGAGGATGGCTGTTTGCAGCGCTTCATCACGATCGAATTTGCGAAACGTCTCTGCCAAGGCAAGCGCAGTGGCGGAATCAACGGCGTTACGGACGTCCGGCCGACTGATGGTCACCACCAGCACCTTGCCTTCACGCTTTGTGAGTACTGAGTCCATTTGCGTTCGCCGGTATTTAGACTGCACTTCTCAGCGCAATCGGGAGTTCTGCCACCGCGGCCGCCACGCGCGCCAGGGCCGTCTTAACTTTCTCCGGCTCATACCCCACGGTGATGCGCAGGTAATTCTCCGTTCCAAGATACGCGCCCGGCGCAACCAGCACTGAAGCTTTGGTGCGGATGTGGTTGGCCAGAGCAACCGAGCCCATTTCGAGGTTGCAATGCACGAAGGCGATGGATGTGGCCACAGCCTCGCCGACAGAAAATCTGCCTTCCTGTCCGTGCACCCAATCTCTCAGAATACGATGGCCTTCACGGGAAAGCTGCTTCTGCCGGTCCAGCAGCATGCGGCGCTTATCAGCCCTCAGGGCAATTTCCGCCAGCGCCATACTCGGCCCGGACGCGGCGATGACCGCATACTCGTGGCGCCGCCACAACTCCTCAATGATCTCCGGCGAGGCCAGCGCCCAGCCGATACGCAATCCGGCAAGGCCGTAAGCTTTTGACAGGCTGTTCACGCTAATCACGCGATCATACATCCCCCAGAATGAAGGCGTCTCGGGCAGGGCCAATTCCGTTCCACAATACACTTCGTCGGCGTGCAGCCAGGCGCCGCTTCGCGCGCAGATGCGGACAATACGCTCCATCTCCGCAGCAGAAAGGATGCTGCCCGTCGGATTATTGGGATTCACAATCGAGATCAACTTCGTTAGCGGACCGGCAGCGCTTTCCAGTTCATTCAGGTCGAGCCGCCATCCATTTTCCTGGCGGAGTTGAACCTCGTGCACGCGACAGCCGCTGTTTTTCGCCAGTCCCCACACCTGGCGGTAGCCGGGAGACACAACAATCACTTCATCCCCGGGATCGAGCAAGGTTGCGCAGATGATGGAATTTGCCTGGGCTGCGCCCACCGTGACCAGCACATTCGCAGGAGTGGCGTTGGGGTACAGGGCGGCAATGCGTTCACGCAGCAGAGCGGTGCCGTTTACCTCCGGATAGTAGAGAGGCATCGCCGTGATGCAAGCCGGATCTTCTCCGGCAAGCAGATCGGCGGCGCTGGCGCATTTTACTGAGCTGTCCGCCAGGTTGTATTCGACCGTGCGCTCAAATTGCGACTGAAAGTGTTCGAGTTCGAAGGCTTGAAAATTCACTGCAGGAAGATTATAGGCGACGGATACATGCGATTCTGGAGCGCAGTCGCCCCGGCTGCGGGTGGAGATTCCTAAGGTTTCTATCGAGAAACTTCCGCCCCCACAGATTCGCTTGCCGCCCCGGGGAGTTCCTCTTGCGGGCCCAGCGTGGGTTTGATGTTCCAGATGTCGCGGGCATACTCGCGTATGGTGCGATCGCTGGAGAAAGAGCCTGTGCGCGCGACGTTGAGAATCGCCTTGTTCGCCCATACATTCTGCTGCTGGTACTCGGCATCAGCCCGGTGGCTGGCCTCAAGGTATGAAGGCAGATCGGCCATGTGAAAGTAACGGTCGCCGCGATCCAGGATCTCGTCCACGATCCAGCGGAACAGGCCGTGCTCGTCAGGGCAGAAGCGGTTGGAGGCAAGCGCTTCCATGACGCGGCGCAACACCGGATTCAGATTGCACAGCTCGCGCGGATTGTAGTTGCCGTGCTGCTGGTACCACTTCACGTCTTCAGGGCTGAGGCCAAACGTATAAATATTTTCCGCGCCCACAGCTTCCATGATTTCGATATTGGCGCCGTCCAGGGTGCCCAGGGTCAGCGCGCCGTTCATGGCCAGTTTCATGTTTCCGGTGCCGCTGGCTTCCATGCCGGCCGTGGAAATCTGCTGGCTCAGGTCGGCCGCAGGCATGATGATCTCGGCCAGAGAGACGCGATAATCGGGAACAAAAACCACCTTCATCAGGCGGTCCACACGCGCATCGTTGTTCACGATGTAGCCGACGTTGTTGATCAGCTTGATAATCTGCTTGGCGGCCCAGTATCCGGGAGCGGCCTTGCCGGCGAAAACATACGTCCGCGGGACCTTTGGCTCCACGCCATCTTCCACAATGGCCAGATATTCATGGACGATGCGCATCACGTTCAGGAGCTGGCGTTTGTATTCGTGGATGCGTTTCACCTGGACGTCAAACAGTGAATCAGGATCCACCTGCACGGCCGTGGAATTCAGAATTTCCCGCGCCAGCCTTTCCTTGCAGCGCCGCTTGATCCCCATGAATTCATCCTGAAACGGAGGATCGGAAGCGAACTTTTCAATCTCCCGTACCCGGTCCAGGTCGGTGATCCACGTCTCTCCTGCCACACGCGTCAGCAGGCTTGCCAGTTCGGGGTTCGCCTTCAGGAGCCAGCGCCGCGGGGCAACGCCGTTCGTCTTGTTGCTGAAGCGCTCCGGCCACAGCGCGGCAAAATCAGGAACCAGGGAGCTCTTGAGCAGCGTGGTGTGCAGTTTGGAGACGCCGTTCACGGCGTGGCTGCCGATGATGGCCAGATGGGCCATGCGCACCTGCTTTTCCGGCCCTTCTTCAATGATTGACATGCGGCGATGGCGTTCCACCTCCGTCGGCCATACCCGCGCAACGGTCCGCAGAAACTGGTGATTGATGCCGAAAATAATCTCCATGTGCCGCGGCAGCACGCGTTCCATCAGTGATACCGGCCAGCGTTCCAGCGCCTCGGGCAGCAGCGTGTGATTCGTATAACCCAGGGTGGCTTCCGTGATCTCCCACGCGCGTTCCCACTCCACCTGGTGTTCATCCACCAGCAGCCGCATCAGTTCGGCCACCGAGAGGCTGGGATGCGTGTCATTCATCTGCACGGCCACTTTGGACGGAAAGTCGGAGAAGTCGAGGTGCGCTGTGCGGTACCGGCGAATGATGTCCTTCAGCGAACAGGCCACCAGGAAATATTCCTGGATGAGCCGCAGTTCCTTGCCGGACATCACCGAGTCAGAGGGATAAAGAACGCGCGAGATATTTTCTGATGCTATCTTCTGCTCGACGGCGCGGATGTAATCGCCGCGGTTGAAGATCTCAATATCGAAATCCTCTGAAGCGCGCGCCGCGAACAGGCGCAGGTAATTTACCGTCTGTCCCCCGAGTCCGGCCACCGGCATGTCGTTCGGTACGCCGACGACAATCCTGCAATCCGTCCAGCGCTGCTTCCGGTTGCCCTCCGAGTCGCGCGTGTGCTCAATCCGCCCATAAACTGGGATGGCGCAAAGCTCATGCGGGCGTTCGATATAAAACGGAGTGCCTTCGGCCTTCCATCGATCCGGCTTTTCCCGCTGGTGTCCTCCAACGATTTCCTGCTTGAACAAGCCGTATTCATAGTCGATGCCGTAGCCGAATCCCGGCATGCCCATGGTCGCCAGCGATTCCAAAAAGCAGGCCGCCAGCCGGCCCAGGCCGCCATTGCCGAGACCCGCATCGGGCTCCACTTCAAGAAGGTTTTCCAGGTGAATATTGAATTCCGCCAGAACAGCGCGGCACTCGTCCATCAGGCCAAGGTTGCAGAGATTGTCACTCAGCCAGCGGCCCATCAGGAATTCCATGGACAGGTAATAGAGGCGCTTGGCATCCTGCTCGCGGTTACGCTGCTCGGTTTCAAGAAGGCGATCAATCATGAGATCGCGGATCGCCATGGAAACGGGCTTGAACATCTCGCGAGGGACGAGATGGGCCTCAGGCCGCGCGAGCGTGTAGCGGACGTGCCGCAAGATCGAATCGCGAAGAGGCTCAGGGCCGCAGCTAGTACCGTTCAGCAGGTCGGCAGACATTGTGAAACTTAGATGCCAGAGGCTCAGCAGGGAGTAAACCGCTGGAAGATGGAAGCCAAATAATTAAAACCATCTCCTCCCATGCCTGTGCCAATAATCTGCACAAGCGCAGGTCCCTTGCAGAGCTGCTTTTAGTATGGCACACGCGCCGGACGCTGACACTAGGGTTTAACCCCTGTGTTATGTGAGTTTAGGGTGTCTGAGGTGCCAGTCCGTTTGGGACTGAAACAAACGCGCTGCCTGCACCACCTTGGCATCGTCGAGCGGCCGGGCAACGAACTGCAGCCCCACGGGCGTACCCTCACGGCCAAAGCCGCATGGCACGCTGATGGCCGGGAGACCGCAAAAATTGCCAATCCCGCCGATAGGATCGGCAAAGCTGAGGGTGTCATCGAGGTTGGCATCCAGCGGCGTGGCGGTCACAGGAAGAGATGCCGCTACCAGGACTTCAGCCTGGGCAAAGACTGCGTCCATACTCTTCTGCAGGACGGCGCGGATGCGCTGTGCCAGGATGAAATCGGAGGCGCTGATCTCCTCATTCATGTAGCCCCCGATTTTTCCCAGGGGATCGTTCAACTCTGCCACGCGGCCTGACGCAATCAGGGAACGAAACGCTGATGCGCCTTCCACTGAAACCGTAACTCCGGCCGCGGTTTCCCATGGCCCCTCAGGCAAGCCGACGTTCAACACGGAAAACGAGCGGTGGCTTTCGAGGACCTTGCGCGCCGTATGGATCGCTTCCTCCACGTCGGGCTCCATCTTCTTCCACTGGTTCACCATCCAGCCCAGCCGCAAGCGGCCGTTTGAACTTCCAGCGCCGCCGTAGCGCGCTTCCGTTTCGGGCAACGAGCCAAGGTCGTTGGGATCATGCCCGGCTATGGTCTGCAGGATGAGGTCGCAATCTGCTGCGTCGCGGCAGAGAGGGCCGATCTTGTCCATGGAGTAGGCCAGCGCCATGGCGCCGTAGCGACTCACGCGTCCGAACGTGGGTCGCAACCCCGAGCTTCCGGTGAAGCCGGATGGGCAGATGATGGAGCCCCATGTCTCCGTTCCAAGGGCAAACGCCGCCAGGCCGGCAGCCACGATGGCGCCAGAGCCACTCGAAGAACCGCAGGTCCAGCAATTCGTGTTCCAGGGATTTTTGGCCGGGCCAGTCGCTGAGGCTGAAGCGTAGCGATATCCCATTCCACCGGCGAGTTCGATCATGGCGGCTTTGCCGATGAGTACCGCCCCGGCGGTATCCAGCTTGCGGATCACCGTGGCGTCGTAATCAAACTGCTGGTTGGCATAAGGCCGCGCGCCCCAGGTTGTGGGATAGCCCTTTACTGCCAGAAGATCTTTGGCGGCATAGGGAATGCCGTGCAACGGGCCGCGATATTTACCGGCGGCAATTTCTTTTTCCGCCGCTCGCGCCTGCTCCAGCGCGAGCTTCTCCGTCAGCGTGACGTATGCGTTCAGCTTCGGGCCGATGGTCCGGCTGCGTTCCAGGTAACTTTCTGCCAGTTCCACGGGAGAAATCTGGCGGCTGCGAATGCGACGGGCAAGCTCCGTGACGGGAAGAAAAAGAATGTCTTCACCCAGCATTTATTTTCTTCCTCCGCCTGAATGCAGCTTCAGAACAGTGGCCGGTTGATCGCCGTTCTCAAGGACAAAAGCGCGCATCTTTTCCAGTCCGTCCTGAGACTCAGCCATCGACCGGCGGATGTCAGCTTTTTGCTCATCACTCAGCCGGGCTCCATATTTGCGGAAAATGGAGGCCACTTTTGCCTCCACTTCAGCCTGCGCTTCGGGGGAAAGCTTCGCCATGGCTATCCGCGTTTTTTCGTCCGCGGCTGCAGGGGGCTTGGGAGGCGGCGTGGTTTGCGCCTGTCCCAAAGCCTCGCCGGGGCTGATGATTGCGGTGGTTGCGGCAGCGGCAGCGCCGATGGCGAAGCGGCGCCGGTCGATGGAGAATTTCGCCATTTTCCTCTCCTGTGACAAGAAAAAGCCGGAAGGCGGAGAGTAAATGAATGAGCGGGACCCGTCAAACACTAGCTTCTGCCAGCGCATCCAAGTCTCTGGCCACCAAGTCAATCCGTCTTTTCCAAGGAGCGGCCTCATGCCGCGTTATTTGACCTTTGACCAGAAGACAGCCTCAACGTTGCGCGAGCACGTTGCCGCGCAGCAGGTTTTCGAGCACCGCGCCGCCGATGCGGTGGACTACGCGCTTTCAAGCAAGAATACTCTGGTAACGGTGATGCCTGCCGGCGCAGCGAGAGAGGCCGCTGTGGCAGTGTTCCGCCGTCCTAATGCTGTGATGCCTGCTCAGCCCGCGCAAAAGCCTGCACCTCTGGTGGAAATGCGGAAACCGGTTGCATCTGTTCGTTCGCCGGAGAAAAACGTTGCTGTCCGGGCAGGAGGGTTCCTCGGCCTGCGCGACGAAGCCGTTTTCGAGGATGACGAGCCTGTTGCCAAGAAGAAGCAGAGCTGGTGGCGGCACTTCTGGCCGGAAGATGAGTAAAGCTTTTAGTGACTGTGCCGCGTTCGGCGGTACTCCACTCCAGCACCCGTCGATGCATGCCGGCGATGCCGATGGCGCAAAGCAGTCAGCCGATCGTAGTGGCAATCAGACAAACCACTGCGCGGACTGTGAATGCACGGAGAGGTGTCTATTAGTCTTTTCTTATGAAATGCTCACAGACAAGTTGAGACAGTGATGTGAGCTGTGTCACGGCAGATCAGCATCTCGGCGGAGTAATGTGCGCAAATCCCCGGCTTATGCGTCATCTGTGGCGGCGCAAATGTGTGCCGAGAAGGAAAATCCGGAATTCAATCATTGCTGCCGGATTGACACCTGGTTCGGGGGCCGAGGTCTTTCGGACAACGGGAAAGGTTCAATGAAATAAACAATTCTTGATCAATTCGAGATGCGAAGGCAAAAAGACCTGCTGCTATTCGGAGTAGAATTCTCCTACCCAATATACGTACCCCGAGCTGTCCACCTTACGGGCTCCGGGTCCACGGCCTTCACTCTCCGGAGGTTCTATGAAGTCTCGCCTTGCTGTGGTTCTGGCTCTGTTTCTAGCTTCCACCCTCTTCACGGTCGCGCAATCGGCCAGCCCAGACATCCAACCGGTTCCGGTACCCAATGCTCCTGCTCCCACTGGCTCCGATCCCAATGATTCAGGCTATACAAGTATATTTTTGCTCAACCATGACTGGAGCGCGACCACCAGCGCTGATGCTGATGATCCTTTCCTGCGACTCGAAGCCAACCGCCAGCGCCGCGGAACGAACCCGGATTTTGTCGGCGACATGCTCGTGCAGGCGCAACAGCAGCGCGCTCTTTATCCTCAACTCCTGCCCAACGTGGCGCCAGCGGCGGGAACACCGGCGTGGTTCAATATAGGCCCGCTGAGGACGAATCACATTCAGAATGGCGTGCTGCTGACAGTCACTGACAGCGGCCGGGCACGCACCATCCTGCCGCATCCCACCAATCCCAATATCCTGTACTTCCTTAGCTCCTCCGGCGGCTTATGGAAGACGAGCGATTTTCAGAGCAATAAGCCGCATTGGACGGCCCTTACTGATGGCGTGATTACGACCTCCGGTGGCGCGGCGGCATTCGGCCGGACACCGGACACGATCTATCTTGGGCTGGGGGATCCGTTTGACGGAGATGCCGCTGCAGGAGCTTACGTGCTCAAAAGCACCGATGGCGGGCAGACATGGGGACCGGCAGTGCGGTTGACGCTGGGGTCGACTTCGGCTGCCAGCGTGCGCGATCTGAAGGTTGATACCAGCGGTCCGCAGGATGTGGTGCTGGTCGCCACAGATTTCGGGCTGTTCCGTTCTTCCGATGGCGGCGCGACATTCTCTTTTAACTTCAGCAGTCCATTTCTTTATCCCACGGTAGTCGGAACGTTCGCCCAGACGGTTTGGAGCATCGTTAATACGAGCCAGGGCTGGGTGGCCGCTACCGAATCGCCGGTTGTAGGCATTGCGCAAACGGCTGCAACGGACGGTGTAGGGAAGCTGGCGGTATCGACCGATCGCGGCGCCACATGGCAACCGCTCGCTTCATTGTCCGAGACATTCCCCCCGCCGACAGGAACAATACTGGCAGGGCGCATCACGCTCGGAGTTGGTGCACCCGGTGATACTGCGGTGTACGCATTTTCGGCTACACAGCGCGACGGCAGCCAACTTGACCTCTTCCGGTCCGCTGACGGCGGTGCTACATGGACGCCGCTCGGGCTGCGGGGCAAGACTCCTGTGAACCCCAATCCTGATGCTCCCAACATGAATGTGATGGGAGGCCAGGCTTTTTATAACCAAATGCTGCTGGTGGATCCCAATGATGCCAGTCGAAATACGGTGTTCATCGGCGGTCAGCTTTTCTCGGCCAAGAGCACCGATGGCGGTGCAAGCTGGCGCGTTCTGGCTGACTGGCTCGCGCAATTCAAAATGCCTTACGTTCACGCCGATTACCACGCCGCCGCAATTTCGCCGGTCACAAAACAGGTATTCTTTGGCACAGACGGTGGCCTGTTCGTCAGCAATGATGGCGGGTTGAGCTGGGACGACGGCAAGAACGAAGGCATCGTGACCGAACTGGCCTATTCGATTGCGGTATCGCCCAACAATCCGTTGTTTACCATCATTGGGCTGCAGGACAATGGGACATTCTCCCGCGTGGGCAACACTGACATCTGGGAGCAAACGCTGGGCGGCGATGGAATCGGCACGGCGTGGAGCAAGGCGCCGGTGACCAGTGACGTAGCTTTCAGCAGCTTCCCTGGATCAACGATCGTGAATGTGCACACACCACCCAACATTCAGAACAAGTGGGCTTTCGCACGCAACGGCATCAACCGCCATTTCGCCAACTTCTTTACTGCATACGGCACGCCGTCTGCGGCCGCGGATCTCACCGGCCACGTGTTCTACACCTACACCAGCCGGCAGATCTACAGAACGGCGAATGCAGGTGCGTTGTGGACTGATATCGGGCACACTCAGGTTCCAGCCACCGTTAATCCGACCTTTCCAGCGTTGTCGCCTTCGCCGGGAATCGGCGCTACCCGCATCTTCCGGGATACGCCGCACGGCATCGGCGTGAGCCCGACGGCCGACGGCCAGAACCATGTGGCCGTTGTGTGCAACGGAGGATTCGTGGTTGTGACGCATGACGGCGGCGCCACCTGGACACAGACTGGCCTCATCGGTACTGTTCCAGCATGGCAGGGATTTAACTCGAACGCCGAGTGGGCGGACGACAGCACACTCTACATCGCGTCAGAGAGTCCTATCGCCGGCTCAGGGCGCGTAGCCAGGTCCACCGATGGCGGCTTGACGTTCACA
>JBLMYN010000304.1:0-3603 GCA_050258305.1 Actinomycetota bacterium | reverse complement strand
CAGGGCCGCGAAAGCATAAATCCAGCGGCGCTTCCGCTCTGCCGAAGGCCGGCGCGCAGCGCAGCGGAGCGCCACATGAAAAACGCATTTACCACATATCGCCCGTTAATAACCAGCTTGTGTCTCGCGTCTATTATGAAGGGAGTTTTCCATGGATGGTGCAGGAGCGCAGGATTCGGCTTCGGCGGCAAAAAACGAAAGCTGGTGGTGGGTGGTCGCCGACCTGTTTGGAGAGTTCATCCCCGAATCGGTTTGGTTGCTGGCCATGGGGGCTGTGGTATTGCTCATGGTCGGCGCTTTCTTCACGGTCGTCTTTGACAGTGTCGATCGAACGCCATTACAGACGCTTGGGCTGCGGTAAGAGAAAACCGTGGACCAGACGGAACCTAACCCACGAATGCGCGGCGCGAAGTTATCTGTCCGGCTCCATGTTTCTTTGTTCCGCGCACTCCGCTAATGCTCCGCGCGAGCCATTCGGCAGAATGGAAGAAATTCCTTTGATCGTCTTCTCGCGGCGCTAAAGCGCCGCTCTACCACCCCAAGGCGCCAAAATCGGGTTTTCCGAGGGCCCCATACAACGCCGCCCCTGCACCCCGAAACGAGAGATGACGGCGCGTCACGCAGGAATGCGCCATCAATCTCGATTGGCAGCTCCCTCGGTTGAAGAGTGGCTCCGAAGCCGCGCTGTTTGCGTTCCGGGTGGAAGAGCGGCCCTTCAGGGCCGCGAAAGCATAAATCCAGCGGCGCTTCCGCTCTGCCGAAGGCCGGCGCGCAGCGGAGCGGAGAGCCAGTATCGTAGAACATCTGCGATAAAATGGCGGTCTCTCACATGAAAAGTAAAGTGCGCTTATACCTGACGGTTGCGTGCCTGATCGTGTTGTTTGATCTGGCAGGCTCGCTTGCTTCCCGCGTGCTGCACTTTGATTATGGCAGCCTGACAGTGGGTTCACTTTTCCTCTATGGCGTTTCCGGGTACATGGCTTTCCGATATCACCGGATCGTTGGAGGGTTGCTCGCGGGTCTGATGGCGGGATTTTGTGATTCAACTGTGGGCTGGGCGCTTTCGACTGCCATCCATCCCTACATGCGATATCCCGCACCACGGCTGACCGTCTTTGTGGTTTCCGTTACGGTCGTCTTCGTCACTCTTGTCGGCGGTTTTTTCGGGTTCACCGGCGCGGTTATTGCAAAGGGCATAACTCTGCTTCAAGAAGGAGAGCCCGGCCAAACTCCAAGTAGCCCTTAGGGCTGCGTGCCGAAGAGGCCAACCACAAAGGCACGAACGGCAGCACAAAGGAGGGCAGCACAGCTTTCTCTGGCAGCACAGCTTTCTCTTTTGTCGCTCCGCCGTCTCCACCCCAGCCGCGCCAAAATCGGGCGCGTCCGTGGACCCCGGTTCGGCTCCGCTCCGGCCTACGGCGTGTGGAGCTGGTCTGCTACTCGGCTCACCCAGCGTTACGGCTTCGCTTCCTGCGGTCGCTCGCCTCACGCTGGGCTATTCTCTGCCGCGCCTTGCGGCGCTGTTCTCACACGTGAGGGTTAGACCCTTGTGGCTCCCGGTTGCAGGTTCGAGAAAGGGCGCAGAGGCAAGAAAACGACAATTGGCAAATTGCCAGAGCGAAATCCAACCGCCCTGCAGAAGCCTGTCCTGCCGCCTGCTAGCGATCATGATCGAGCGAGTAGACCCAATGAAAACCGTCGGGTATCTCGAACAGCGCCGGGTCCAGGGGCTTCTCTTCAAATTTTGTGACGCGGTTTTCGCTCTCTGTGGTGGTTACGCGTGGGGGCGCGCCAGGAGGATAAATCATGGTCGTCTTGGTGACCATTTTCAGGTCAAGGGCAAAGCCAGTTTCCGGCTCGCCGGTTTCAACGTAGGTGGTATTGGGAGAGCCCTTTCCCGATCTGCGAAGCTCGATCATGCGTTTCGTCATGGCCGCTATGTTCTCGCATGACGCATCAGTATCCAGGTCGATGTACCATCCGTCCATCACGGTTTCACTGCTATTCGGTGCTGAGTCCTCCAGCGGAATCGACTTGATGGTGGTAATCACATGCCGGGCGGTATGGCCGAACATTTGCTTTCTCTCGCCGGTATCTTTGGTAGTGGTTTCAACTCGCATCTTAGGTGGGCCGAAGGACATGCCGGCTGGCATCGGCATGCTGGCCCCAACACGCGGCCTGGGCATGATTCTGGGGTCGCCGGCGGGCTGGTCCTCATATTCTTTTGCGTCCATGTTCAGCCGGTAATACTTATGCAGATCGCAACGCAAAATATTAACGAATGTCGGTTGCGGGGTTCCGTCAGCGTAGCGGGTGCCGTTTTTGGGAAATTCGGTCCGTTTGCGGTCGCCCTGAAGATAGACCGTGGACTCGGAGGAGAAAACCTGCGCCGTGCTACCGAAGGATCCGCTGTTCGTGTAGCGGGTAGTGTAAGTGAGCCCGGTGGTGGCCGAAGTTGTCGCGCCACTCTGACCCAGCAATAAAACAAACCACAAGAGATGAATCATTTCTGCACCTCGAACGAGCCGCCGCCGGTCCGGTAGAGATTAACAGAACGCGCCGGCTGGCGCTCGGTCATCGAGGGTGACAGATCTTAGTGGCTCCCGGTTGCATTTTCGAAAGATGACACAGAGCACCACCGACGGATTCCTGAGGGGAGCAGCCGCAGCAATGGTCTTCCCAACGACCCTGATCTGCAATACACTCGCACAGCAAGCCATGACGATTGAATTTCAATTCACCCTGGACGATTATCGCAAAGCCTTTCGTGCGCATATCAAGAAAGGCGCATCGAGTTTTACCCGCTGGCTGATGAGGTTTTCCCTGGCTGGCGGAGTGTTCTTTTTGCTGGTGGGCGTCCTGTTTCTGCTTACCGGGCAGCGGGCGCCGAACGTGATGCTGCCGCCGCTTCTGATAGGGGCATTCTGGATCTGGATCGGGATGGGCGGAACCTACTGGCTTGCTGCCAAACGGCAGTTCGCCAAAAACCCGTCTTTGCGCCAGCCCCGACGTGTGGAGATCAATGACGCAGGCGTGCAGATTGACGCGGGTGTATCCAGCAGCCAGCAGAGTTGGCAAGCGTACGTGCGCTATGTGGAATCAAAGGACACTTTTTTGCTTTACGCTTCCCCGGCTTGTTTCAACATCATTCCCAAACGGGTGTTGCAGCCCGAACAGGTGACTGAGCTGCGAGAGATGCTTAAGGCGAATATCGGCAGCTCGGCGGCGGTCGCGGTTTCCTGAAGAAAAGTCTTGACACTGCGAGGCGCTGATGTAATATGTCTATGTTCGTTACGTATTCGCTTACGCAGATAGAGCGAATCGGCCTTGGCGATGAGTGTTTGCCAGGCTGTTAAAAAATAGAGCAAGAACTGCCCCGGCAAAGAATGACGAGCCGGGGTTTGGTGTTTCTGGGATGCGACCCTCTGCTTGCGCGGCTGAGGGGTCGCAAAGTGGGTGATCTGGTGATCGGGAGGCTGGGTGATGAGTAACAAACAAGCGAAATCGGCTTGCGTGACCCAGGCAAAATCCTGGGTCACCCAGTGGAAAACCTTGGGTGACCCAGTGGAAAACTCGGCGTGACCCAAGGGTCGAAGCTGGGTC
>JBLMYN010000303.1:0-8729 GCA_050258305.1 Actinomycetota bacterium | reverse complement strand
CCGTGCGTGTTTGGGCACCGGGTTTGCCGTGCTTGAGGCCAAAATTGTGCTCTCTCTCTTGCTGCAACGCTTTGCGCCTGTGGTAGTCAACGACGAGCAGCTTGAGCCGACTGTATACTATAGCGCCTTGCGCCCGCGCGGGATGGTTACCATAAGAATGGAAAGGGCAAAAGCATCTCGACCTGACGAAGTTCTGGTATCCGCTTAATCAAGCCGGCCTGAGCAAGGAGTAACCCAACTCAGTCGCTGCCTAACTGCAAAGATCGGAAATGATCTTGTCGGCTTCAGAGGTGGTATGGTTCCGGAAGTGATGGTCACGAAGTACGGAGTACGCCGCCAGTTAGCGGGCCAAGTATCTCCCGGAAGCGCATTTTGCGGTTTCCTGCCAGACGTTTTTGCCCCGATGCAAAGAAAGAACAACGACCAGCCTATGCAGAGAGGCTGTTTGTAGAATCGACGCGATTCTGAAGATGGCGCAACACTGCCGCACTTATGTCGCGGCAACTCTTGAAGTGATGAAGGTCCTTGTCGTCCACATTGATTCCGAATTCATCGTCCACATCCATTGCGATCGTTAGCGCGTCCAGAGAATCAGCCCCGAGTTCTTCGATCAGGGCAGTATCCGGTCCGAAATGCGATGCATCGATCTTCAGCGTCGTGGCAATAATAGCTTTGATTTTGCTTTCGATCACCTCAAGCGTGTATTCCATATGTACCTCCCTCTAAGCGCTTCCCGACGAGCACTAGGTTGTGTCCGCCAAAGCCAAATGAATTCGACATCACGACTTGCAAGTCTGCTTTCCGTGGACCCTCAGGTACATAATCAAGATCGCACGCGGGGTCCTCTTCCTCATAATTAATCGTAGGTGGAACCAGTCCGTCTCTCGCCGCCAGAAGTGACGCTGCAAATTCAACAGCTGAGCTTGCAGCAAGCATGTGGCCTGTAATCGGTTTGATCGAGCTAACCGGGACATGGCCCTTGGTGAAAACCTGTTTGATCGCTTCGGTTTCAGTTTTATCGTTGAAGGCGGTCGCTGTGCCGTGGGCATTGATGTAGTCCACGCGGTCAGCGCTCAAATCCGCCGACTTCAATGCCCGAACCATGGCCAACACTTCGCCATGCATCGACGGCCGCGTGATATGCGAACCATCGGAGGAAGAACCAAAACCCACGACCTCACCGTAAATCCGGGCACCTCGCGCAGACGCCGACTCCAATTCTTCCAACACCAGCAGCGCGGCGCCTTCTCCCAGGACTAGGCCATCCCGGTTGCGGCTGAAAGGTTTCATGGCGCTTGCTGGTTTGTGATTACAAGTCGAGAGTACGCGTAAGCTATCCCATATTGCCAACTGGCTGGGCGTAATGGAAGCGTCAACACCACCGGCGAGCACTCGGCTGGAATCGCCGGCCTGTATTGCCCGGAATGCCATCGCGATGGCGGTTGCTCCGGAAGTGCACGCGGTCGATGCCGTCAGCGTAAAGCCCCTCAGGCCGAACTTTATGGAAATGTGGGCCGCTGTGGAGTGGCACATCGCCATTGGAACGCCAAGCGCGTAGCAGCCATTCTGACCGAAGCTTTCATGGTAAATCTTCTCCACAGCATGTACGCTTCCCGTCGCCATACCTACAACTACGCCCATGTCATCCCCGTCCGGAATGGCATCATCGGTGAGCAATCCGGCGTCTTTTAAGGCGAGATCTGCGGCCATAATGCCCATTTGTGCCGCCCGGTCAAGTCGCCCTTTTTCTTTTTCACTGATCAGGTTCCCGGGATCAAACCCTTCTACAGTTGCGGCGAGCTGCGTTCTGTATTTTGTGGTGTCAAAATCAATGATCTTTTTTATCCCTGAGCGGCCCTGGTAGATGGACGTCAGAAATTCCGGAACCGAACAACCTGCGGGGGTTACCAAGCCCATGCCGGTGACAACAACTCTTTTCCTGTCCATCTGTCCTCGATTCGAACCGCAATAACTGGCCGACTCACCTGCTCTGTTCAATTGAAGCTTTCGGTCTCCGCTCCACCGCTGGGGTCCAGGTCAGTGAGAATTCCGGGTTTGCGCGATTCGAACTACGCGCAAGACCACCCTAAGACGAAGGAATTATAGATTCTGAAGTTGACTTTAAGTCAAGAGTCCTTTTCCGGAAAAGCTCTGGATCAGCGTTCCTTTGCTGCTGTTTTTCCCGATTTGAAACTCTTCATCGTCTGTAACAACTCGTACGGGATATGAACATTGCCACAACGTCCCGTTCCAAGGCGAATATCCGGCTTATTTTCTCCGTGGAAATCCGAGCCTCCGGTTACAAACAGGTCACAGTGCGTTGCCAATTCCAGGAGCAGGGACACGTCTTCTGCAGAGTGGTCGCTGTGATGGACTTCTATTCCCGACATGCCGCTTTTGACGAGGTGGTCCACAACAGCACTAAGCGCAGATCGTTCTCGCGTACCATTTCGGGCAGGGTGAGCCAGTACCGCCAGTCCGTCATTTTCAGTGATTTTTCTGATTGCATCCTGAGTGGACGGAAGGTTGCGCTGGATACCATGCAGGACGGAGTCTGCCAGGAAATGATCAAACGCCTCTCTGGAACTGGACACGTAGCCTTTCGCCATCAGTACCTTTGCAAAATGAGGCCTTGCCGCCGATTCCGGACCGAGATTGGGAAAATCGTCCCATGAGATGTTGAGATTGGACATTCTCAATTTGTTCATCAGCTGGAGATTGCGGTCACGGCGAGTGGAAGAAATCGAGTTCAGCCAGCGGCGAAATGTTGCATCAGGAGGCTGCCTCAGGAAATAACCAAGCAGATGGGGCGATAGGTGCCTGCCGGGAAGCTTATCGCAGTGAAAGGTGGTGCTAACTTCAACGCCGCACACCAGTTCCAGACCGTATCGGTGTGCATGCGGTAATGCCTGATCAAAACCTGCCAGCGTATCGTGATCAGTGATGGCCAGCGCGATCAAGCCGGCCTGGCGCGCCTGATCCAACAATTCCGTGGGGGTGCAGCTCCCGTCAGATAGGGAGGTATGGGTGTGAAGGTCAATCATTTACGATAGCAAGCCTGTCAGTCGCCAAGAGCCTTGGCCCAATCCATCGCGCATCTACTGAATCGCTTTCAGAATCGCGGCGACAACTTTTTCCACGCTTTCCTTTGGGTTCTCCAAATCGGTCCTGCACTCAACGTCTGGCGAAAGCGGCGCTTCGTACGGATCGTCGATGCCGGTAAAGCCGCGAAATTCACCCGCTCGCGCTTTTTTGTATAAGCCCTTTGGATCGCGCCGCTCACAGACCTGCAGGGGAGCATTTACGAAGACTTCGATGAAATTTCCAATATTTGCACGAATTTCTTCGCGAACAGCGCGATAAGGGGAAATTGCGGACACCAGGGCAACTACTCCGTGCCGGGTAAGAAGTTGTGCCACGAATCCAATGCGCCGGATGTTCTCGTCACGTTCGGCTTTGGTGAACCCGAGATCACGGCTGAGGTGTTTGCGAACGATATCCCCGTCCAGGATTTCCACTCGAATGCCGCGTCCCAGCAGTTCTGTATGGACAGCGTGACAGATGGTAGTTTTTCCAGCGCCGCTTAAACCCGTCATCCAGACTGTAAGTCCGTTTCCGTGTCCGTGTCCGTTCAGAGAGGCAGACGTTGCAGAGATTGCGGCTTCAGCCTGGGCATACGGCTCTGAAATGATGCCGGCAGCCAACGTAGTGTTATGAATCGCATGCATGACAATGAAGCTGCCTGTACCCTTGTTTTCCGTATAAGCATCGCAAAATACCGGTTTGTGGGCTTCAATCTCCACTTCGCCGATATCGTTCAGCTGAAATGATTCCGCTGGCATTGGCTGCAACGTGTCGATGTCAATTTTATGCAGCAGGCGCTGTACGCTGATGCAAGCCGTTTGCGTGGTGTGTTTGATCAGGTACGGCTCGCCCACACGCATGGCGAGGTTTGACATCCAGATCAGCGTGGCCCGAAAGCGCCTGGCCTGCACTGGAGGATGATGCGGGTCGCAAATCATATCGCCACGGCCAAGGTCAATGTGCTCTTTCAAAGACAGCAACACCGACATGGGAGCAAAGGCCTCTTGCAGTTCACGCTTGTAGTTCAGCAACTGCGCGATGGTGGCATTTCTTCCGGACGGCAAAACCAGTATTTCATCGTTTTGGCGTATGCTGCCGGAAGCAATCTGGCCCGCATAACTGCGGAAATCCTCGTTTGTGCGGACTACATTCTGCACCGGCAAACGGAAATGGCCTCGGCTAAGATCCTCGAAAGATGGAACTGTCTCAAGGGTCTCCAGCAGAGACTGTCCGTCGTACCAGGGCATGCGCCCGCTCTTCCCGATGACATTGTCGCCGTCCAGAGCGCTCAGGGGGACAAACCAAACAGCATGGAAGCTCAGCAAATCCACACAATCCAGATAATCCTGCCTAATTTTCTCGAACACTGACTGATCAAAGGAGACCAGGTCCATTTTGTTGATGGCGACAACAACGCTCCTGATCCCCAGCAGCGAGGCTATATAGGCATGGCGTCGCGTCTGCGGCAGAATGCCTTTGCGGGCGTCGATGAGCAAGACGGCAGCCTGGGCGGTCGAAGCACCTGTAACCATGTTGCGCGTGTATTCCTCGTGTCCTGGCGTATCTGCAATGATGAAATGGCGCCGCGCTGTTGAAAAATAGCGGTATGCCACGTCAATCGTGATCCCCTGCTCCCGCTCGGCCTTGAGTCCGTCCGTGAGCAGTGACGGATCAAACTTGATGCCGTTGCTGGAAGTCTTCAGCACAGACGCAAGCTCGTCCTCATAAACTCCGCCCGAATCATGCAGAAGTCGCCCTATCAGCGTCGACTTGCCATCATCTACGCTTCCTGCAGTCAAAAAGCGCAGGAGATCACGTTGCTCGACATGCGTTGATGTGATCAGAAGTAACCTTCCCTTTTCTTGAGCTCCATGGAACCGTCCTGATCGTGATCAATCAGGCGATTCTCGCGCTCCGAACGTCGTACAGTTTTTAATTCATTGACGATATCGTCGACTGTGCTGGCTGTGGACTGGATGGCACCGCTGCAATGCGTGCACCCAAGAGAACGCAATCTGGAATACACTAGCTGTGTGCTTTCCCCGGGAGGTAATTCAGACTGGTGCTCGGGAATGATGAGCTTTTCTCCCCGCACGAGCACCTCACGCTCTTTCGCGAAATACAATGGAACTACCGGAATCTGCTCACGCCGGATGTATTCCCAGACGTCCAGTTCTGTCCAGTTGGAGAGCGGAAATACGCGAACACTTTGACCTTTGTCAATCCTGCCGTTGTACAGGTTCCACAGTTCCGGCCTCTGGTTCTTGGGATCCCACTGGCCAAAGCTGTCGCGAAATGAAAAAACGCGTTCTTTGGCCCTGGATTTTTCCTCGTCGCGCCGTGCGCCACCGATGGCCGCGTCGATCCCGTTTATCTGCAGGGCATCGAGAAGTGCCTTGGTCTTCAGCAGAGCACAACATTTTGTGGTGCCAAGCCGAAAGGGATTCGCCCCGGATGCGACAGCTTCCCGATTCGTATACACGATTAATTTCAGCCCCAGCTCACGACATATGCGGTCGCGAAACTCTATCATTTCCTTAAATTTGAAAGTCGTGTCGATGTGCAGCATTGGGAATGGGATTGGGGCTGGGTAAAAAGCTTTCTGGGCAAGTCGAAGCATCACCGAGGAATCCTTCCCAATCGAGTACAGCATGGCGGGGCGGGAAAACTCCGCTGCGACTTCCCGCAAAATGTGGATGCTCTCAGCTTCGAGCGTATCGAGATGGGACAGTCGTTGGCTGCTTGCAATGTCGCATTCTGTGGTCTTCAACATAAACTCAAACTCCGCCCGGAAAGTAATTTCTAACTTGCCGCCGGGCTCAATGGCTTTACTTCGGTTTCCGACAGCGTCACTTCGCCGAACACGTCCTTGAACGCGGATGAGAATTGCTCCGTCTTTCTGAATTGTTCGAAAAGGGGCCAACGGAGGTATTCCGCCTTACTGGGCCGGTTCTCCCTGCCCAATCTGCGCATGAGATTGGCTGCATCTTCAAAATGCTCGTGGAGTACGCAGCAGGCGAGCTGCAAAATTTCTGCGCGGGTACTCCAGTCTTCAGAATTGAGGAGCCTGCTACATTCATCCTTGTTCCCTGCCAGATATTCCGTCAGCGCGCTGTTGAAAAGAAAGACGACCCGATTGTTGTCGTCAAGATGCTCCCGCAGTCCGGTGTTCGCGAAAGAAAGAAGCTTGCTCGCTAGTGGGTATTGCCTTGCCTGAATCAGGGAGAACGTCAGTTCCTGCAATGAGGCATTCGCTTCTGAAACCTGCTGAGGAACAACCCCTCGCCATAAGAGGTGCCCAAGCTTGACGCCTGCCTCGTAGATCAGCTCATACGCTCTGCAAAAATAGTCCTGCGTAATAGTCAGGCGATCCCCGGGTTTGATGCCTTCGACCTCCGCGCCATGGCCGGCGCAGAGTTTCAGATAACCTTCGGATATCAGTCCATTTTGGCGCGCACACACTTCCTTGCCTGCCATCACTTGAACGAAGTCGGGTGACAACAACAACTCGTCTTTGACTGGAATGCCAAACGCGTTTTCGAGCGCCGCCAGTTGACCGGGATAAGTTTGTGCCGCCAGTCGCTCGGCCTCCTGCTCCGCGAGATATTCCCTGGCTGCCTGCAGCGCGCCGAACGGTGTTGCCGCGGCTTCTGCCGGGTTTGTTCCTGATCGTTCAAGTACATCGGGGCGCAGATAAAGCAGTGATTTCACCGCCGCTCGGAGATAGGAGTCGTAGGCGGCGCCAAGAGCCATGAATAGCATTCGCGGAAGACTTTCCCGGGAAGCCCTGCTACGCTCCAATTCCTTGCTCGCGAGAAAAAAACTTCGATACGAGGCGATCTGCGATTGAATCCCGTTGGAGCGGTCGCCATCAGTGCGGCGAAAACGGTAGTGCCTCTTCTCGTCCTGCTCGATGCACTCCAGTTCGGCATCAACGAAACTTCGAAGCCGTTTTTCTTCGCGCGAAATGGTTCCTTGCAAGGCGCCCGATGCCTCTGCAAAGGCGAAGCTCAGGTCCTGCATAGTTGCGACAAACTCACGTATGTTGCGTCGTACGTCAGGTTGAAACATGAGGAGCTTTTCTCGTTGTTTGTGTGAGTTGCAGTCTGACAGAGTCGTCGGAGGCAGGGGCTGTTTTGGCATTCTGAGTGAGAGTTAAAACATCAACAATGGTCGTCAGAATTGCCGAACACACCGCAGCAGCTGCCCTGGAGCAACGCGCCAGAACGTCCAACTTTGTCCTTTGCTTCAGTGCAGCCGCAAACCCATATTAAATACAATACACAGCAGAAATTTTCAATAGGTTTCGGCAAGATTCTGCGCTCTTACATACCCACAGCTCTGGATGCTACGCAAACGGCTGCTAGGCCTTGGGGACGCAGGTAGTGGGTTTGCTAACGTCGTGTTCCGGGCTAATGTCCATGGCGCTTCGCAGTCAGCTCGTATGTCTTGCCGTTAACCTCGTAATGCCGGGCGTTGATGTCGGCATATTTCTTCCAGGCCTGAGGTAAGTCACTCACCACAAAAATTGCCGAAACGGGGCACACCGGAACGCACAATCCACAATTGATACAAGCGGCCGGGTCGATATAGGCCTGCTCTGCGCTTCCAAACTGTGCTTCATCTCTTCGCGGATGTATGCAGTCGACGGGGCATACATCAACGCAGTTTGAGTTCTTCTGGCACGGCTCAGCGATGATGTAGGGCATAACTCTGATTTCTCCCAAGTAAGTTTTTTTGTACGCGTGCGAAAGAGTGGTCATTCTAGCAAGGATTGACTGAAATGAGCTGCAATATTCTGCAGAACACCCGCTATATTTAGCCTCGCTCGGCCATGAATAGGCGCTGGTCCACAATGGGTGCAAGTCCCACCCGGGAACTGCTTTGTTCTACCCGGCAGCAAGTCGGAGCAGCGCAGTGCCAAAATGGAACTAAGATGGCCAAAAATATAGATTTTCGTACAGCACATGCTTGACATGCCGGTAAGGTGCGAATAATCTGCTCTCCGACTTCATAGAGCGTGCCTCTAAGCTGCACTTGGAGACCCGACTTCAAACTCGCAACTGGAGGATCTCTCGTGGCTATCCAAGACGTTACATTCAATCCTGAATTAACCGCAGAGGCAATTGAACGCAGAAGGGCCAACATCAACAAGATTGATCGGGTTGTATTTGGAGTTACTGGACTGTATGGGTTATCCAGGGATAGCGTAAAAATGCCCCTTAACCGGCATGAATCTTTCGATTCTGGACAAGTCTGCATCCAGGGGGATGCCGAAGCTGCCCCCTCCAGAAGCATTGGTATCGTTGAATTCTCCAAACTAAGACTCAAGGTCCGTTATGCCATTCAGGCAGTCTTCCCGGGGCTCTATTCGCTGGTTAGCTCAAAAAGATTTGATTCTAGCTTGCTCAATCCGATACGTGCCGAAGCTACCGACGAGTGCACTGTCAGCGCTGATTACTCCGGCTGGAGAGCGTTAGGGTGTTTGGAGTTTCTGCCGGGATCGCTCTGGTCGGGCGCCCACGGTGGTTGAGACGGCCGTATAACCTCCAGTTTGGAGGATGCGCTTACAGTCCTGGCAGACAATAGGCCTGTTCAGGTCGCTTACAGTACAACATTCTTGATTAACTGGCCGGATCATCTTG
>JBLMYN010000302.1:0-9158 GCA_050258305.1 Actinomycetota bacterium | reverse complement strand
TGAGCACAAGCGTATGGGGGATCATGGGGTTGTGTTCGGGGTCAGTGTATTCCTGGATGTCCAGGTCCTTCCACCGTGGGTTGGTTCCGGGGAGAAAGCATTGGCCAAAATTCCCTGCGTCAGCGTGGCACGGGATAGATTGCGGGGATCTTTCGACTCGCCCTCACTCCTTCGTCGTTCGGGCTCGCTCAAGATGACAAAGGGTGAGAGCCTTCCTAGGTACACGACGCGATGGCCAGGGCTGACAATAGGAGCGGCTTGAATGAGGCAACCTCGCGATGCCGGCACAAGGCGGCCCAGCGCTAAAGCGCGGTCTCTCCTACCAACCTTTTCACGGCCATGAATGGCCGTTCTTCCACCGGGACCAAACATCGACGCCTACGCGCCGCTACCGGCAGCACCTGCTTCTCTGAGCGCCTGCTCCTACTTCCTTCCCACCAGCGTCTCTTTCGCGGCCTTCTTGTCCCAGCCGTGGAAGTGCGAGAAGTCGCCGGCGTCCCAGGCCTTGCGCAGTCCGGGAGCGCTCAGGTCCCAGTCCGGGCGGGTCTGGCGCGTGACCTCGCGCAGGTCATGCCACAGGTCGGCAATGGACGGGCGTCCCCAGAACCAGTAGCCGTTGTAGACGCTGTGGATCACCCGGCCCGGCTTGAGCACAAGCGTATGGGGGATCATGGGGTTGTGTTCGGGGTCAGTGTATTCCTGGATGTCCAGGTCCTTCTGCACCGTCCGCTCAGGATCGGAGAGGAAGGGCCACTGCGCGCCCACCGACGCGCGGAACTCCTGCAGCGTGTGGTGATCGTCCGTGGAGATGGTGACAATCTGCGTGTACGCCACGGCGATCCGGGGATAGAACGCGGCCAGCTCCTGATGCTGCTGGTGCTCCTTGGGACAATAATGGCCGCGCGCCAGCGTGAGGATCAGCGGGTCATCGCCCTGCAGCTCGCTGAGCCGGCGCATTGTGCTGGTGTGATCGGGCAATTGGTAGTCGGGGAAAACGCCTCCGGGCATGATGTCAGTGCGCATGGTTGGACTCCCTCCATGGAGATGACATGATCGCACATTCCGGTTGCTACCGATTGCACGCAATCTCCCTGGACTTACGCTCCCCTGCGGCTTCGCTCAGGGTCGCGGTCGCTCATCGTGCAGATCGAATTCTTGGCAGCCAGGCGCTTTGCCGCGTTCCATTTCGGTCCAATTTCAACCGCTCCCCCGGCTGCCTAGCACGATTGCGATAGCGTTGAAAGAGGCGCCAGGGTTACGATAACAATCCGGATGTGAAAAGGAGCAATCTATGCCAAACAATTACGAGAATCGCGTACTCAGCCGCAGAAATGCTCACCAGCTCAGCGCCGAGGAATTCCAGAAGATAATGGAGAAAGGCAAGACTATAGCGACGCAACTGCCCAGTATCCCTTTCAACCCTGACTTTTAACAACCATCGGCGGTCCACCAGCCTGCCACGGTGGTGGACCGCTGTGTTCAGCCTTGATCCTGACCGCGCAGAAATCGCCGAAAGCGTGCTCCGCCCCGTAATCATACGGGCTTGCGCTCTCCGGTTTTCAGCCAGTGCGGAGGTTATTACGCGGGCTGGGGCGGGATCAAGAAGACCTGCGCCGCGCCGTCGGGAACAAAGGTCATCTACTGAAGAGCTTCCACAGCCCGATGACTACCGCAACGGCCAGGCCAATCTTGAAAATCATCCATCGCGCATTCTGCAGCTTATCTTGCATGTACATGGTCAAAGCTTACTGCTGCCGGGGTGGCCGGCGCTACCCCCTTCGGGCAACGGCTGGTATTCCGGCGCCCGCGCTACTGTTCCCCTTTGCGCTTCCTTTCTTTCTTTTCGGTGGCGGGTTCCTGCGTCTGGCCGGCGCCGGCGCGAGCCATGAGAATGTTGAACGCCTCCTGGGCGCTCATTTCTTTTTTGCCGCCCTTGTTGGCGCGATACTTGTGCTCGTTGTCGCAGGTGCGGCAGCGCGTCTTGAGCACCTCTTCACCCATCATGGAGACAATGGAATGGTCAGTGCTGCGCTTGCAGCGGGTACAGTAATCGTCAATGTAGTCGCCGAGTCGCATAAGGAATCCTTCCTGGCAATGATCTTAGCCAATCATCGAAGCGGTTCCAGCCGGGCGGTGAAGTGGCGCAGGAACGGCGCCGATGAAACCAGCTTGAGCCCGCGAATTTGAGCGCGGCGCTTCCACACCTCAAGGATAACCTCCACCACGTAATCAATGTGGCTTTGCGTGTACACGCGCCGCGGAATCGCCAGCCTGACCAGGTCCATGCGCGCGGCGTGATCGAACATGAGCGTGCCGATTTCCACCGAGCGGATGCCGCCTTCCAGGTAAAGCTCGTTGGCCAATGCCACGCCGGGGAACTGCTGCGGCGGAACGTGCTCCAGAAACGCCCGCGCGTCAATATATACGGCATGGCCTCCGGGCGGCTGCACAATCGGCACACCCTGCTCTGAGATGTGGCGGCCAAGGTAGCCGGTGGAGGCAATCCGGTATTTCAGGTAGTCCTCATCGAGCGCTTCCTGGATGCCGATGCCGATGGCTTCAAGATCGCGGCCGGCAAGTCCGCCGTAGGTGGGATAGCCTTCAGTAAGAATGAGCAGATTTTTTTCCTGCTGGGCAAGCGAATCGTCGCTGGTGCAGAGAAAGCCGCCGATGTTGGCCATGCCATCTTTTTTTGCGGACATGGTGCATCCGTCGCCGAGCTGAAACATCTCCCGGGCAATCTGTTTGGGCGTTTTGTGTTCGCACCCGGGTTCACGCAGCTTGATGAAATAGGAATTCTCGGCAAAGCGGCATGCGTCAAAGTACAGCGGTATGCCGTGCTTCCGGCAGACGGCGCGCACGGCGCGGGCATTCTCCAGTGAGACCGGCTGCCCTCCACCGGAGTTATTGGTTATGGTGAGCATCACCAGGGGAATGCGCTCGCGGCCAACCCGTTCAATGGTCTGCTCCAGCGCGGCTACATCCATATTGCCTTTGAACGGGTGTTCGGTTGCCGGATTTTTAGCGTCCGGCGAAGGCAGGTCAAACGCCTCCGCACCCACGAATTCAATGTTCGCGCGCGTGGTATCGAAATGGGTGTTATTCGGAACCACGTCGCCTTTTTTGCACATTACGCTGAACAGAATGCGCTCCGCGGCGCGGCCCTGGTGCGTGGGGATCACGTGCTTGTAGCCGAAGATCTCCTGCACGGAGTCGCGAAAGCGGATAAAGCTTGGGCTGCCGGCATAGCTCTCATCGCCGCGCATCACGCCCGCCCATTGTTCCGTGGACATGGCGCCGGTGCCGGAGTCGGTCAGCAGATCAATCAGGACGTCCTCCGCGGCCAGGAGAAACAGGTTGTACCCTGCCTGCTCCAGCAGCTTTTCGCGCTGCGAGCGGGTCGTCCAGCGGATGGGTTCAACGCTCTTGATGCGGAAGGGCTCGATAATAGTAGTAATGGGCATGGCTCAACCTTCCATTCTGCCGGAACTGCTGCCCGCGTGTCTTGTCCCCTCCAGCAGGACTTTGTGTTTAAATCAGTACCGTGACCAGGCCCCGGGGAAAGTTCATTACCTTTGAAGGTCTCGATGGCGTAGGCAAATCCACGCAGATGGAGAAGCTCGCCGGCTGGCTGCGGGAGCGCCGCGTGGACGTGATCACCACGCGCGAACCCGGCGGCACGGAACTGGGCCAGCGGCTGCGCACGGTGCTGCTGAGCTCGCGCACTTCAGGGCTCTCGCCGCTCGCGGAGCTGGGTCTGATGTTCGCCGACCGCGCGCAGCACATTGACGAACAGATCCTTCCTGCCTTGCTGCGCGGGCAGTGGGTGCTGTGCGATCGCTTCACCGATTCCAGCGAAGCCTACCAGGGAGGAGGCCGCGAACTGGGCAGCGAACTTGTCCTGCAGCTTCATGCCGCGCTCTGCCACAACCTGAAGCCTGACCTGACGATCCTGATGCTCACGGACCTGGAGCACAGCATCAATCGCGCGCGCCGGCGCAACCGGGAGCAGTCGAGAGAGCAGGAGCATGACGAAAACCGCTTTGAAAAAGAAAGCCGCGCGTTCCACAAACGCGTGCTGGAGAGTTACCTGGCCATCGCGGCGCGGGAGCCGGAGCGGATGGTAAAGCTAGAGGCCGCTGAGCCCATCGCCACGGTACACAGGAAGATTGTCGCCGAGGTGGAGGCGCGGCTGCCTGTTGGCGGGAAGCGGGATGAGCCTGTTCCGCGATGACAAAGCTACAGCGGCAAAACCAGGGTCCTGCCGTTCAGGGTGTGGTGACCTCTTTGGAACTGACGCGCGATGCACCGATTTTGACGGCATCGTTCTCGGCATGCGCGTCATATTTCCGAGCTGATGCGCGCGGAGCTGTGCCATGTGGACCGGCGAAGGCAGCTGCCGCGAGAAAAGCGAATCCAAATCCCAACCACCGCGTTGACTTCATGGCTGGTTCTCCTTGCCCGACCGCGACATTGTAGTTCTTTTCGCCGGCTCGCAGCAGGAAAAAGGCTCCCCGCATGGCGGGGAGCCTCAGGGGCAGGAGCGCTCACGCGTTCCCGCACCGGAAGATTCAGGTTCTACTTGCCCACAACGAACAGACTGCCGTTATTTTGCGAGTAGATGCGGCCGCTGGAGTCGAGCGAAGCGGGCGTGTACGCCGCCCCCACGGCCTGTTGCTGGAAGATGTGCTGCAACATGGCCCCTCCCTGCGCAATGGAGTAGAGGTTGCCATCCTCGCTGTTGGCGTAAACCACTCCGTTGGAGTCCACCACGGGAGCGTTGACGCACCACTCAAAGCCGTTGGGATGATCGGACGTGCAGGTCAGGGTCCCATCCGGGTTCCGGGTGCAGCTCTGGGTGTTGGTGTTCTGGAAGCTCCACTCGATGTTCAGGTTGGGATCAAACTGCGTCACGAAATACTGTTCCGGCCCCAGAAATGATGCGTTGGGGTTGGAACGGTCCGGGCACCAGTTGGGATCGTCGCAGTAGTCGCCGAAGCCGACGCCGCCGTAGTGATTGTTCTTGAAGATGACGGAGTAGGTCCCGCCGTGCGGATAGATTGCCGCGGTGGTGTCCCATCCGAAGCTAAATGAGTTGAGGAAGGCGCCGGTGGAGCTGAAATGCATCATGTGCCCCTGGGCAAAGTTATAGAGGGTGTAAGCGCCGTAGAAGATGCTGCCGTCGGGAGCCACGGTGGGAGATGAAGAAGAGTCGTCAAGCACGCGGGCCGGAGGCGGCTCGTTGGTTCCCGGGTCCACGCCCAACGTTGCGCCGGCACGGCAGCCGCCGTTCGCGTTCGCGCCACCGGGATTGCCGATGGGGAAGCTCACGCCGCATCCATCATTCAGCCGGTTTCGCATAGAGGCCGCCCACCTGCCGGTCATGTTCGGATTTACAGCGATCAGGTAGTTATAGCGGCTCACGAAGTGTCCCTTGCTGACGGTGTAAATGGTGCCATCCGGCGCAATGGCCGGAGCAACGTTCATGGCCGCGCGCTGAGAGCCGCACTGCGTTGTGGGAGGGTTGGCGTTCGGGGCCGGAGGCCAGGGCAGCAGAGTGGATGAGAATTGCACCTTGCAGGGATCATTTCCGCGGGGCACGGGATCTCCCAGAATCGCAGCCTGCCGCAGCAGCGCAGAGTACGTCACTTTCGTGACCGTGTCGTCCGGTGCGACTCTCACCAGCCACGAGTTAACCACGTCCTTGCTGATCCAGCCGTTTATGTCGTTGGATACGACCTGAATCACGTTGTAGTAGACATTTCCGGCGGCATCCGCGCTCAATGGCGAAGCCGTGAATGTGTTCGGATCAATGGTATTGAAGGGATTGATCCGCGTGACTACCGAGCCATCCGTTTTATTGATCTTGAAGATGGTGCCGCCCTGGCCGGGGTCATACAGGAAGCCGTTGGCCAGCACAGCGTGATACACCGGCTCCCAGTAGAGGCTCGAGGAGCCGGGAGCGAACCAGTCGGTATTGAACGTCCATACCTTGACGAAGCTGTTGCCCTGCCAAGTGTATTTGTTCTGGTGCCAGTGCTGTGTGCTGTAGGTGCTGTTGCTATAGGTGCCGTCTTTCGATTCGATGAACACGTCGCTGCCATCCACCAGCGGAACCTGGTAATGCACCAGGAGCTCGCCGGAATTAATGGGATCAGCCTTTTCGCCGGCAACGTTGAAATCGTAGACAAAGTTGACAAGGTTTTCGTTGAGCGGCTGACCCGCGACAGCAGAGTCAAATAACGTGTGTTGCGGGTTCAGTCCCCATTGCGGCCAGCTTGGCTGCGGTTTGGGGGTCAGCACTTGCGCGCCGGCATGGCTTCCGGCTAAAAAAGCCAGGCCCGCCAAGAGACAACAAACAACGGTCTTCTTGTTCCAGAGTTCCATAATCTGTGCACCTCTTTCTCAAGGTCGATATGTTGGTTCAACTCAGACTGCAGGCCAGATGTGTTGGACTTGCTGCAACGAAGTGGGAGCCGCGGCTAAAAAGGGTCGTGCGTGAAGCTGGAGCGGAAGATTAAAGGCACGACGGGCCTGGAGCGGAGCACGGAAGAAGCTTGTTACGAATTCCGAAAATCGGCGGTCAACACGGCTGCCCGTCAGGCCTGGACGGTGGATATTCCCTCTACGGAACACGGTTTTTCCTGAATCCGGGAAGGCCGCGGCCGAAGATCGTAGGTGAGAGCGCGGAGCCGGGCCAGGCGCCGGTTGGCAAAAAAAAAGGCCCCCAGTCAACGGCAAGGGGCCTTTCCGCCTCGTTCATTTCAAGAGGACTAGGCTGCAGGAGCCGTTGCGCCGACTGTGACAGCAGCCTCGGGTTTCACCGGGGCCTTCATCCGCTTCAGTACAAACAGCGCCAGACCGGCGGCGACAAGGTCGAACACGACAGAAATGCCGAACACTCCGGCCCAGCCGATCTTCGGGACGGTCCAGTGCGCCTTGAACGCTCCGGTGGGCAGCGTGTGCAGAACAGTCAGCAGCAGGGCGAACGCCACAATCGCTAGCGCGATCCCCATCAGGGTTCCCTTCGCTCCCTTGCTGAGGTCGATCTTCAGGACGCTAGGCCCGAAAAACACCACAAAGAACGCGATGGCGCCGCCGATGAGCAGCAGGATGTCAGCACGGAAATCAAAGGCTTTTCCCACCGCGAGGGCTGAGCCAATGGGAATAAATAGTGACGCCGAGCCTTTGGCGGTGTAGAGGAAGCCGTAGTTCTGTGTAGCGTGCTTCCTTCCAAAGAAGTCACCGCAAAGCGCCGGAAACAGGGAGAAGATCTCACCCCAGCCAAAGAAGGTGAAGGCGGTCATGATCACGAAGGCTACCGGACGGGCAGCAAGGGCGATAAGTCCGACTTTGGCAACCGCTTCAAGACCGAACGCCAGACCCATGGTATTTTCACGACCGATATGATCGGAGATCCAGCCCCACAAAGGCCTGCAGACGCCATTCACAAGACGGTCGGCGGATAGCGCAAAGGTGAGCGCCGGAATGGTCATCCAGAGAAACTTGACGGGGACGTGGGCGACGCCATAGGCGATCGCCATGGGGCTGAGCTGGGCAACGGCCATCAGACCGCCGGTAGCCACCAGAGCCATCATGAAGTACATCAGCCAGAAATGGGGTGTAGCTGCCATCTCCCGTGAAGTAAAAGAGACGGCGATCTGCCTGCTCTTCACAATCTCCGAGCCTTTGGTTCGCCACGTTCTTGGCAGCCAATCCTGCGGCGGAGATTTCAGGAACATGGCGGCGATTATGATGACCGCTCCCTGAATGATGCCCCACCTTATGAAGGCCGCCTGGTAGCCCTGGTTCTGAATGATGTTGGCAATGGGCGCAACCGTGAACGCCGCGCCGGCGCCGAAACCGGCTGCGGTCAGCCCGGCGGCAAGTCCGCGGTGGTCAGGAAACCACTTCAAGGCGGTGCCTACGGCCGTTCCATAGACAATGCCTGCGCCGATGCCAGCGACAGCGTAGCTGAGGTAAAGGGCCGTGAGAGTCTCAGCTTTGCCGCTCCCGATCCATCCAAGTCCGGCGAAAACACCACCAAAGATGACAAGAAGGCGGGGACCGAATTTATCCACCAGCCAACCTTCGAAGGGCACAAGCCATGTTTCCAGGAGGACGAAGATGGTGAAGGTGACCTGAATCAGGGCCTGGTCGACTTTTAGGCGTTTTTGCAGGGGGCCGACGAAGAGCGTCCAGCCGTATTGGTAGTTGGCGACGGCAACCATTCCTACGATGCCGGCGATCAGGATAATCCAGCGGTTCGCTACACGTTCCTCGGGGAGCGTAGCTGTCGATGTGGCCATTGATGACCTCCTCAGTGTCGACAACACTTATGTTGTATGGGTTCGCTTCATACACTCCGATTCTTTCCGGGATCCGATTCCGGGCCGGCCATGCCCTGAGAAGGCGGGCACGGCAACGAGTAAAGCATGCGACAAGTCAGTTTGGCTGGCCTGTGCCATGCCCGGCAGTTGGCGGCAAGCAGAGGTAGCGCTGCCAAAACTGGAGGGCCAAAGAAAAATTCGCGGCGTATTCTATAGCGGAATACGCCGCGAGAGTAAAGAATTTTCCTGCATGGCCGAGTACGAAGCAGCCTTCGCGACCTTCAAAACGCTTAAGCATATTCGCCCTCGGGAGTACCGGTTACTCAGCCGGCGGCGCATCCTTATCAAGTTCATGCTTGAAGGGGAGCACCCCGGGAATCAGCCACTTGGTCCAGGTCTCATCCACTTTGCTCTGGAAGTAATCGATATCGTCCCTGGTAAAGTGGGCAAAGCGGCCCTGCTTCAAGAGATAGTCGCGGACAGGCTGGCGCTGAATCTTGCCCGCGGCAATCTGCTGCGTCCTGCCGGTCAGCCGGAGCACGCCGTTCTCTACTTCGAACAGCGGCCAGATGCCGGTGTTCACCGCCAGCTCACCCATCTCATGCGACAGATAGGGATCGTAATCCCAGCCCTTGGGGCAGGGATCGAGCGAGTGAATAAAAGTGGGCCCGCCGATGCTCAGGGCTTTGCGGATGGAGTTCATAGCGGCCAGGCCGTAAGACATACAGACCGTCGCCACGTATTTGCACTCCGGGTGGCCGGCCGCCATCATGGCGGCCATGTTCTTCTTCCAGCGGCGATGCATGATGCGTTTCACCTTTCCGGGAG
>JBLMYN010000301.1:0-13568 GCA_050258305.1 Actinomycetota bacterium | reverse complement strand
TGGCCCAGGTCGAGGTCGGTTTCCGCGCCGTCGTCAGTGACAAAAACCTCGCCGTGCTGGAAAGGAGACATGGTGCCGGGGTCAACATTCAGATAAGGATCGAACTTCATGATGTTGACCTTCAGCCCGCGGCTCTCCAACAAGCAGCCGATGGATGCGGCCGCCAGGCCTTTGCCCAGGGAAGACACAACACCGCCAGTCACGAAAATGTATTTCGCTGCCATGAACTCCTCACAAAGTTAGATTTGGCTGGATTTTGTGCCGACCTGAATTTTGAGGGTGCTAATCCCCGGCTCGGAAATGGCTTTTGCCAATGGCCGTAGGACCTTCTCGGGTGCACGATCAATTATACAAGAGGAATCCTGTGGAAAGCGGGCAGAAATTCTCTATTCCATGGCCTCTCAGCGAGCATCGCTGATTCCTCCGGGCCACTTGAACTCCCAATCCGACCGAATCTCAGATTCGGGTCCATTCGAGGGCCTCCTTCACTTCACATATCTTGGCTGTTCGCCTTTGGCCCAGGGATCATAATCGTGCGCGAAGCGAAGTCGATCAGCTATTGTCGGATGGGACCAATACCAGAACACAAGAAAGCGGTTGGGGTGGGGATAAGATAGCGAGAGTTCACCCAGCAACTGAAAGGCACTCGCCGCGGCCTGCTGTGGATTCGCGTTGATTCCATGCGTCACTTCCAGCCCGTACACATCGGCATTGTGCTCAAGCACGCGGCTGAATCCTGACCCGATGGGCTGGGCGATAAATCCGAGAATACTGAAAATAAGAAAGATCATGGGCAGAGCAGCCCAGTCGCCCAGTTGGGTGATGTGCCAGCGTTGTCCCCATCTCTGCAGGAACCATCCCGAGAGGCGATAGAGCAGGTAGAGGCCGATCAGCAGCCCGACGGCGCCGGCGCAAAGTCCAATCACCACGTGGTTCAGCACGTAATGGCCCATCTCATGTCCGAATACAAAGAGCGTCTCAGGAGTAGTGGCCTTTTGTATTGTCGTGTCCCAGACCACGACGCGCTTGGATGGGCCGAAACCCGTTACATAAGCGTTGAGGGTAGTAACCTTCTCGCTGGCCTTCATCAGGAACATGCGGTCCCGCGGGATCACCATGCCGGCGCGATGGACCACTCTCTCCAGGGCATCGACCAGTTGCGGGTTGGTCTTGTCCAGCGGCTCAAATTTGTTGAACAGGGGATCGATTACCAGCGGCGTGATGACGGCGAAGAGCACGATGAAGGGCAGAGAGACAAGCCATGCCTGAAGCCACCACCAGCGGGGGATGCGGCGAATCCGCCAGATCAGAAACCACAGCGCGATCGTGGAGATCACAATGCTAATGGCAAGTCCCTTGAGCAAATCGCTGAACCACGATCCCCAGTGCTGCACGGAGAGGCCATACTGCAGGCTGATGCTGTGCCCATAGGCTGCAAGCGGCCAGTCGAGAACATCAAGGACGATCAGGAGCAGAGGAACAACGATAAGGGCCTGAAGAAAGGTAAACTTCGTAGCTTTTTCCGCCCAGTTGCGAAAGCCCGCAACCACGCCTAAATACAGGACTCCAAGCAGCACTACAAATCCCCAAATCGTGCCGAGGATGCGCAGGCGTCCGCTGATATCGTAAAGGGCCTTGGATTTGGCGAGTTTCTCCGGCGGCAGTGTGTACTCCGTAACCTCTTTAGCCGGCGCGCCTGGGACCTGGGCGCCTGACGCTGAAGCTTGTGAAGGAGTAGACGAAGGCGTTTGTCCTGTTGCAAGGCCACAAGCGCCAAAAATCGAAAGCAGCAGCAAGCCAACTATGACGGCAGGTTTCATACGGCCAATTTTACGAAAATCGAAATAACCGGGGAGAGCTAGTGTAGCAGAACCCTTCCAGTAACTGCCCTGCTTCGCGCCTTCTAGTCCCGCTGGCATTACCCTGCAACGGAACGGGGTGGCCTGGGTTTATGCTTGAGTGAAGTGCCCGATGCGGCATCTAATCAGGGCAGGTCCTCCTATGACGCGATTCATCAAATATCTCCCGATTCTGGGCATCATGGTTTCTGTGCTGCTGGCGGCCACGGTGCAGGCGCAGCAGAATCCGGAGCGGCTGGTGCTGAAAGACGGCTCCTTTCAGAACGTTACGAAATGGGAAATCAAGGGTGACCGTGTCCGCTATTACAGCGCGGAGCGCTACACCTGGGAAGAGCTGCCCAAGGACCTGGTCGACTGGCCCGCAACGGAAAAGTACAACAAAGACCGGGCCACGCTGCGCAATGAAGCCGTGGAGGAGGCAACAAACGAGGTTGGCGCCGCCGAGCCGGCGCCGCCCATGGTTGCTCCCGGTCTTTATCTGCCCGATGGCGGGGGCGTCTTCCTGCTGGACGCCTACCAGAACCAGCCGCAACTCGTGGAGCTGACCCAGAACAGCGGGGAACTGAACAAGCACATGGGAAAAAATATTCTGCGCGCGGCTATCAACCCGTTGGCGCTTTCCTCCAAACAGACCATCGATTTGAAAGGTACGCGCGCGCAGACGCAGGCACATACCACGCAGCCGGCCATCTACGTTGATGTCGATACCGGGTCCGATAGCACACAGAACACGACTACAAACGATGGCAAACCGGCTTCCGCACCGCCAAACTCAGGTGGCGGCCTGGGCAATGCGCCATCCCTGGGCCCGGGCTCAAGCCGACGGGCTGCGCCGAGCGCCAATCAGCCTGCCGCAGCGCCTAAAAGTACGGCTGCCGTCCCTGACCGCTTTCGCATTGTGCGTCTTGAAAAAAAGAAGAACTCGCGAGTTCTCGGCAATGTGAGCATTGCCATCTACGGCAAGATCAGCCAGAAAGAAAACTGGGTGAAGACAGTCAGCCAGCCTGCCGGCGGTGATTGGGTGAAGATCTCACCCGCCACACCGCTTACGCCGGGTGAGTACGCCGTGGTGGAGCTTCTGGATAAAGGCCAGGTCAATCTGTTCGTATGGGATTTTGGCGTAGATCCGGCTGCGCCGGCGAATGCCAACGCCTGGAAAGCTACAAAGTCAGAAGTCGGGCCGGATGGGAAAGCGAAATCCCCAGAGCTGGAAAAAAGGCCGAAATAGTTTTTGAGGCAACACTCTCCGTGCAAAGCTGAGCTACCGCGGCATAGCTGTGGGCAGATTTGCGAGCGCGATTCTCTATAATCGTTGCTGATGCCAAACTTCCCCCCTGTTGACGAACAACTGGCCTACATCAAAAAAGGCGCAGCAGAAATCATTCATGAAGGTGAACTACGCCAGCGCCTGGAGAACTCCCTGAAGTCCGGCAAGCCGCTCAAAGTGAAAGCCGGCTTCGACCCTACAGCACCCGACCTGCACGTGGGCCACACGGTCCTGATGCGCAAGCTGAAGCACTTTCAGGACCTGGGACACACGGTGATCTTTCTGATCGGCGACTTCACCGGGATGATCGGCGACCCGAGCGGGCGTTCGGCCACGCGCCCACCGCTTACGCGCGCTGACGTTGAGCGCAATGCCGAGACCTACAAGACACAGGTCTTCAAGATCCTGGATCGCGAGAAAACGGTCATCGATTTCAATTCGCGCTGGTTCTCAAAAATGACGGCGGAAGACTTCATCCGCATATGCGCCAGGTTCACCGTTTCCCAGATGCTGGAACGGGAAGAGTTTCACAAGAGATTCCATGAAGAAAGGCCCATCCACATACACGAGCT
The DNA here is from genome assembly GCA_050258305.1 of Actinomycetota bacterium. Lineage (GTDB taxonomy): Bacteria > Acidobacteriota > Terriglobia > Terriglobales > Acidobacteriaceae > Angelobacter. Next base: position 9,870 of record JBLMYN010000301.1, on the reverse strand, counting down.
GCTCTACTCGATCTGTCAGGGCTATGACTCGGTGGCGCTTGAAGCCGATGTGGAACTGGGCGGCACTGACCAGAAATTCAACCTGCTGATGGGGCGCACGTTGCAGAAGGATTACGGGCAGCCGCCGCAGATCATCCTGACCATGCCCATTCTTGAAGGCACGGACGGCGTGCAGAAAATGTCAAAGTCCTACGGGAATTACATCGGCATCAACGAGCCGCCGCAGGAAATCTACGGCAAGGTGATGTCGATCTCAGACGAGCTGATGTGGCGCTACTACGAGCTGCTGACGGACAAAAAGCTGGCCGAAATCGAGCAGATGAAAGCCGGCATGCACCCAATGGAAGCAAAGAAGCAGCTCGCAGCGCAAATCGTCAAAGATTTCCATGGCGACGAGGCGGCGCGGCAGGCAGCGGAGAATTGGGCAAAGCAGTTCCAGAAGGATGAGGTACCGGAGGATGTGGAGCGTGTAATTTTGAAGATTTCAGATGTTACACAGCAGGATGATGCAAGTGTCTTTCATAAAAGCCCGCTAATTCGAATCGACAGGATGTTATGCAAGGCCGGGCTGGCTGAATCAGTGGGCGACGGTCGGCGAAAGATAACGCAGCGCGCAGTAAAGATCAACGGCAAGGTTCAAGTCGAAGCTGCGATTCGGGAAGAGTTACCAGTTGACTGGGTGGTCCGTGTAGGCAAAAGGTTGAAGCAAGTTAGCATCGAGGAATGATTCAGCGCGATAACTGCGAAAAACCTGACGAGTATGAATGGCTATGGCTGCCATCGGCGCGGACGGAAATATCTGTCGGACACACTTCTCAATGACAGGCGCAGCATTGCTTCACCCGACGGTTCCTTCCCAGGCTGTCTCTCCTTTTCACGAAGTTAGTCCTGAATTGCAGATCAGATCCGACCTAAATGAACCCACCGGGCTTGATGCCGCGCTCATCTTTGGGGGCGACGGCACGGTCCATCGTCATCTGGCGCAGCTTCACCAGCACAAGGTTCCCACTCTGGTGGTTCCAACCGGCAGCGGCAATGATTTTGCCAAAGCACTCGGGATCAGCAGCATGCAAACGGCACTTGGCGCCTGGCAACGATTCTGTGAGCGGGGGGACAACGTGAGGGAGATTGATCTGGGCGTAATCCGCAGCGCGGAGAAAGAGACGCTGTTCTGCTGCGTGGCTTCGGTTGGGCTTGACGTGGCAGCGAACACCCTGGCCAACCGTATGCCTGCATGGCTGCGCGGGCGTGGAGGGTACCTGCTGGCTGCGGTATGGTCGCTCGGATGGGGCCGGCCAGTCCATGTTTCTCTGTTGGCGGTGGAATTTCAGAGCAGCGGGCTGGCGTGGTTGGTGGCAGCAGGCAATGCCCATCGTTACGGCGGCGGACTGCAAATAGTCCCTCAGGCAAGGGTGGACGATGGCCTTCTCGATGTCTGCCTGGTCGATAAGATGAGGAAAATCAAGCTCTTATGTGCAATACCCACGGTGCTCTGGGGAGGGCACACCCGGTTCAAGGAAGTGCGCTACTTTCGCACCGGGAGAATGCGGCTTGAGTCCGAATCACGGCTTGAAATCTATGCGGATGGCGAGCCTGCTGGCCATACACCCGCCGAATTCAGCGTAGTTTCAAGGGCGCTCAAAGTCATAGTTCCAGTGTGACAGGAGCCTTTCTTATCGTATGATTCTAAAAAGGTTTTCTTGACGTGGAACCCTATTTCGGGTGGAATAAGAGTGCCATGACCAAAGCCGACCTGATTGAAGAAGTCTCACGTCTGGCGGAACTTACCCGCAAAGACAGCGAAATCATTGTGGAGACCATTTTTGACAGCGTGGTCCGCTCTCTCCGGGCCGGCGACAAGATTGAGATCCGGGGCTTTGGCAGCTTCCGCACCCGCCAGCGCAAGCCTCGCGTGGGACGCAACCCTAAGACCGGGGCGCGAGTGGACGTTCCGGCAAAAAAAATCCCGTATTTCAAGCCCAGCAAAGAACTTAAAGACGTCATCAACCACGGAACCGGCGCCGCACCCCCCGCAACCCCGACGGAAACTTCCACGCCACAGGGATAGAAGTCCCTTGTCACTGCTGGTTGCGCCTGCGAAATATCCCTCGTTTGATCCTCCCACAGCTTTATCGAAGTGCTAGAATTCCCGGTCGGAGAGCTTTTCCGCCATGCGATCTCTGGCAAAGCATTTTCTTCCGATCGCTTTAGCGGCGCTGTTTCCACTTCCAATGGCCGCCCAGAAGGGTGGCCGTCACGGCGGCGGTATCCGTCCTTCTTCGCCTCCTTCCGGAACCATTATTTACTCCAATCCCAGGTCCACGGAAGGCGCTTTTGATGTCTATCCCATCACTGAACCGGATATTGAAAAGAAGCTGAGCACAACGGGACAGCCTGCATGCTTTCAGTTCCCCATGGCCCCGGTTGCCAGCAGCACCGTAAGCGCCAGCCGGATGACTGTGCCCGCCGAGGCAAAAAAGGAATTCGGCAAAGCTTGTGTCGCGGTTCGCAAGAAGAAACTGAAAGATGCTCAACGGCACCTGCAGCGCGCCATCGATGCCTATTCAAAGTTTGCCGACGCATGGGTTCTCCTGGGCCAGACCGAAGAGGACCAGGGAAACCTGCAGGCAGCGGAGCAATCCTGCGAACAGGCGCGGGCAGTCGATGCCGGCTACCTGCCAGGTTACCTGTGCCTTGCCGATATCGCCGCGCGACAGGGAAAGTGGCAGCCAGTGGCAGATCTGACAGGCCAGGTGATCGCAATGCATCCGGTGAAGGCGCCGGGCGCTTTCTTTTACAACCTTCTTGGCCACTACTATTTAAAGCAGTGGGACCCGGCGGAAAAAAGCGCTCTTGCGGCCCTGAAGGACGGCTCCAAAGAGGAGGGCCGTCAGGTGCGCTGGTTGCTGGCTAAAGTGTACGAGATCAAGGGCGATCGGACGTCAGAAGCGGAGCAACTGCGCGAATACATCAAACTTTACCCGGACGACCGCGATACTCCGATAGCCCGGCAGGTGCTCAGGCAAATTGAGGCGAAAGGCTATGCCAGCCAGAAGCCGGATAAGCAGTGACGACCTTTCGCGCCATCGGCGGCCCAGAGTGGCTGTTATCGTTTGATTCCGATTATCGCCATCATTCTTCCCGTACGGCCTTTTTCCGCGCGATGTGAAAAGAAGCGCCGGGTATCGCACGCAGTGCAATTCTCCAATGCGGTGATCTGCTTTTTCGGGACACCGGCCTCCATCAACTGCCGCCGGTTCGCCTCACGCAGATCCAGCTGAAGCTTGATGCACTGATCTCCATGCCCGGGAGCCCGCATGTTCAGGAAAAGCAAAGGATATTTCTCGCGCACAATGTCGGAGTGTTTGACTTCGTGAAACAGCTCGCCGCCATAGGCGAACTGCGATTGAAACTGCTCCCGCAAGTCCTCCCCAACCTCATAGCAGCAGGCCTGAATGCCGGGCCCAATCGCGGCGAATACATCCTGGGGACGGGTGCCAAACTCATGGCGCATAATGCCGAGTCCCTTCTCGGCGATGCGCCGCACGGTTCCGCGCCATCCGGCATGAAACGCGCCGGCAGCTTTGTTCTTCCGGTCCACCAGCAGCACCGGCAGGCAATCTGCCGTCATGATGGCGAGCGCGATGCCCGGCACATTTGTGATCAGGCCATCGCCGGTGAGCCGGGACGACTCGGCGGACCGGACCACATGGATGAGATCAGAATGAATCTGGCGCAGCGCAACCACCGGCCACGGTTTACGCGTGTCCGCGGCGCCGATGGTCAGCAGCAGCCTGCTGCGGTTTTTCTCTACGTTCTCGCGCTTATCGTCTTTTGTGAAGCCAAGGTTGAGCGTCCTGCCGCCATACGCGGTGGTGATTCCGCCCTGGCGGGTGGAAAATCCGTGGACCAGCCAGGGAAGCTTTTTCAGGGCAGCAGCCTGCAGCACAGTTGCAGTTCGTTTCAATCCGGCGCGGGTTGGCACAGAGGTGATTGTAGAGCACGCGGCTGCGTGATTCATTGGGCAGGTCATTGATTATGCGTCACAGCGCTGCCGCTGCTTTTTTGAAATCCTCGGAGAATCACCTGGATGGCTGGTGTCTCCAGCTTGAACTTTTCGAGCTCAGCCTCTCCTGCCCAGGCGGCATCGGCCGCGTCGCCACCTGCGCGCAACTCGCCACCCGTGGCGCGGCACAAAAAATCAATCAGCACGTAGTGATATTGGGCCCGGCCATTTTCGCCGGGAATAATACGGTCCAGCACCTCCAAAACCTCACCAGCCTGGACAATCAACCCCGTCTCCTCGCGAGCTTCGCGTTCCGCCGCGGCGCGAAGAGTTTCTCCGATTTCAACCACGCCGCCGGGAAGGGACCACTCGCCCAGCAGAGGTGGCGCGCCGCGCTTGACCAGCAGCACGCGGCCGGCATTAACAATCACGGCGCCGACGCCGACGATCGGCCGGTCAGGATACTCGCGTTTCATTGCGGGCCTGACGAGCTCTGGTTGGAAGAATCTGTGGCTGATCGGGAACTGGAAAAAAACGAACGCGGCTGTACATCGACAAATTTCCACACTGTGCCGGTTTTCTCCGCGATGAAGCGCAGGCTCGCCTGCTTGTAGAGTGGCTCATTCCTGTTGCCCATGTCCGCTTCCAGTTCGGCATCGGCTGTGGCTGCGCCCTGAGCGCCAGTCATGGTGACCTGGGTCAGATTAAAGTGCATGCGGATGGAATCATAATGTGCAATGAAGGATGCGACCTGCTGCTTAAAGAGCGGCCCGTCCTGCATTTTCGTGAGGTCGAAAGCGCTGAGGAATTTGCCTGCCTGGCGGTCAACCAGCGCATCATTCATCCGCTGAAGAAGCCCTGAGGCATCAGCGAAAGAAAATACGTCCTGTTGTTGCGCCGGAACAGCTTCAACCGATGTCAGGAATAGAAATGCCATTCCCACTGCCACGGACAAAGCCCTGCTGCTCCGCCGGATCGCGCTATTTGCCACGCTCACCGCCTTCAGGGCCATAGAAGATGACCCAGACCACAAAGTCAGTAGTAAAGTCGGCAAATTTGTGGACCTCACCGGCAGCAGCAAAGAGCACGTCGCCAGTGGAGAAGTGCATGCTTTTGTCTCCGTTAATAAACCAGCCGCTGCCGGAAGCTACTACGTAAATCTCGTCGCGCGTATGCGGCTGCTGCAGGTCTTCGCCGCGCGGGACATAAATTTCCACCTGCAGAGAGCCGTGGCGAAACACGTTTGCAAACAACTGCCCTTCCGGGGTGGGAATTGCGGCAAGCGCGTCAGAGAGCTTCAGATGCCTGAATTCAGAAAATTCCATCCCAATTCCTCATGTCGTTGCCCTTCAAAACTCGATCGGGTGACCCCACTCATGCTCGAACACGACGCGTGACGCGGGGAAGCGCCCCGCAAACGGCTTATCCGGTCCTTTGAGCCGGCCGATCCCGAGCAATGCAACCACGCGCACGCGGTCGGGGATTTTCAGCAGAGCCTTAACTTTGTCTTCTTCGAACCCTTCCATGGGAGCCGTGTCATAGCCCAGAGTTTCCGCCGTCCACATCATGGTCGTGAATGCGATCATCACGTGGCGGTTCGCCCACAGATCAAAAGTAGGCGCCAATCCGCCCGAGTTTCCGGGCGCACTGCCGAAAAGCCGTGTAACGGTCCCGCGCACCCGTTCGTTCTGCTCATCGCTGAATCCATGCTGCTTCGCGATGCGAAGCATCTCCTCCAGATCACCGTTTTTCCAACCCTGCGCATCCCCGCAGGCGACAATCACCGCGCTCGCCTCTTCTACTTTGGCCTGGTTGAATGCGGCGGCGCGCAATTTCTTTTTCTGGTCGCGGTCGCGAACAACCACAAAGCGCCAGGGCTGCAGGTTGTAGCCGCTCGGAGCCGCCAGGCCGGCGCGAATAATCTTCTCAAGATCAGCGGCGTGAATGGGCAGGTTTTCAAAACTCGGGGTGGCGCGCCGTGTCTCCAGCGCGTTGCTCAGCGTTCTTTCCGCTGCCACTTTTGCCATGCTCCTTGCTCCTTGCAAATCGCTTCCGGGCAATTGTTTCATACTAAAATCTGTGGTGCCACAGCCCGCGCACGTGTGAGCATCCAATCATTGTATGGCGCTTGAGAAATATAACCGGAAACGCCGGTTTAACAGCACACCGGAACCCGCAGGAAAAATCGCGCGCGGCGGGCGGCGGCGCCGGTTTGTGGTTCAGAAACATCGCGCATCGCACCTGCACTATGATTTCCGCCTGGAAATGGAAGGCGTGTTGAAATCGTGGGCTGTTCCCAAAGGGCCATCGCTCGATCCCGCCGACAAACGGCTGGCGATGCAGGTGGAAGATCATCCTGTTTCTTACTTCGACTTTGAAGGGGTCATTCCTCCAGGCAACTACGGAGCGGGCGCAGTCATGGTCTGGGACTTGGGAACGTGGGAGCCGCTGGGCGATCCGCACAGCATGCTCAGCAAAGGCGATCTCAAATTCCGTCTGCACGGGCAAAAGCTGAATGGAGAGTTTGTGCTGGCCCATATGCGCTCGCGCCGTCCGGGATCCAAAGGCACTGAATGGCTCCTGATCAAAAAGAAGGACCAGGCAATGCAGCCCGGATTCGATATTGATGCTCTGGATTATTCCGTCCTGACGCAGCGCACGCTGGCGGAGATCAGCGGTAATGAAGACTCGGCCGAATGGGGGAGCAATCGTAAAGCACCGGTGCGGAAAGGAGCCGAGTGGCTGTTTGCCGGCTCCGCACCCTCTGCAAAGAAACCCGGCAGAGCCAATTCCGCCAGAGGCACGAAGCCAGCAAGATCGGTTGCGAAACTGAAACCAGCATTGAGGCAGAAAACCGGGCGAGCCGCAAGCAGCCGGAGAAACGTCAAACCGCGGGCATCCTGAGCGGATTACCTGTTTTTCAGGCGGCCGGCGTTCCGAATGAGAGGCTCATCAAAAAAGGCCATCTCCTCAGCACCTGGCGCCTGGAATATCTCAATCCAGCGCGTTAGTTCAGCCCGGTCCATAGGAGGATTTTCCCTATTTCGCTGTTGAATTCTCTCGAAAAGTACATCCTCAGATTCGGGTAGATAATGCAGTTCAACAGCCGCCCCGAGTGCGCGCGCCCCGACCCGGAGAGCATCACGCTCGGACCGACCCCACGTACCCCATTCGATGATCACGACAAGCCCAAGAGTCAGGAGGCGCTGAGCTAGTTTCCATTGCAGAGCCTCAACTTTCCCGCGCTTTTCTTCGTCGTAGATATCCAGTGAGAGCGCCTCCATCCACTCGTCTGGGCAAAAGCGAATGGCGTGCAGCTCGCTCTCAAGCGTCCTGGCAAGTGTCGTCTTGCCTGAGCCTGGCAAGCCGCAAACGATGATGAGCCGCGCACTTCCCTCAAGCCTCTCCATGTAAGAATTATCTGCTACCGCCGTGCTGCGCGAACCTTTTGATGCGAATAAGCGGTCTCCAACAATTCGTAAGCCCGCTAAAATAGCTTGAGTGCCTCGCTCCATCAAAGCCCATTTATTGCTTGTCCTGATCACGATGATCTGGGGCAGCACGTTTGTGCTCATCAAGGCCGCGCTCCGCGATTCGTCGCCATTGCTGTTGAATACAGCCAGAATGGGAGTGGCTGCGGTGCTGCTTGCCATCTACTACCGCAAGCATGTCGCCCGGCTCACCCGGCCTGCCCTGATCATGGGCTGCAGTATCGGCCTTTTCATCTTTCTCGGCTATGCGTTCCAGACCACCGGGCTCAAGCTGACTACGCCCTCGAAGTCGGCATTTCTGACCGGGGTCTCAACCGTGCTGGTGCCCCTGTTCATGATTGCGCTGTGGCGAACCAGGATTCACATGTGGCGGGCTGTGGGAATTTTCCTTGCGATCACTGGATTGTTCCTGATGACTGTACCCGCCGGACCGCAGGGTTGGGCGGATTTTGCCAAAGTCAACTCGGGCGACCTTCTCACGCTCGGCTGCGCCTGTGCGTTTGCTTTCCAGATCATCTTCCTGGGCAGAGGCACGCAGCGATTCCCCTTCGAACAGATGGCGGTACTCCAGATTGCGGTGGCCGCGGTGCTGACGGGCATTTCAGTCCCCTTTCTGGAGCGGCCCTATCTGCACCTGAATGGAACGGTGGTGGCCGCTGTTGTGATTACCGGCGTGTTCGGGACAGCGGTCGCTTTTACGGTGCAGGCATGGGCGCAACAGTTCACGCCGGCGACCCACACCGCCCTGATTTTCACGCTTGAGCCGGTTTTCGCATGGTTGACTTCCTACATTTACATGGGGGAGCGGCTGGGAGCCCGAAGCGGTGCAGGGGCTCTGCTGATACTTGCAGGAATCCTGCTTTCTGAACTGCTGGGAAGTGTCACCGGCGCCGGTCAGGAAGCCGTGGAGCAGCCTGAACAGGCCAGCCCTGCCGGGTAACGTGCCCCCCTCTTCCAGCGTCTAATGGTGTGCGTCCATCGGAGTGCTAGTTGCTCCCTTTGTAGAAGGATTCCATTCTATAATCTCTTAAGGCCGCAATAGTCCGGAGGTTGTATCCCTTATGAATTCGCGTTTTTCCGCTTTGCTGGCACAGGCCAGGACGCAGCGACTGATGTCCAGCCTCGCCATCCTGCTGACGCTCGCTGTTGGCATCCTGATCGGCACTGTGCTGAGCCGGAGCGGAGTACGAGGCAACTCGGCGCCTGACGCCACTCTGCTGCCGATGCAGACTGCGCAGCAATTGAGCACCACGTTTGCCCAGGTGGCCAAAAAGGTGGAGCCGGCCGTCGTCAATATCAACACAGAGTCCAACCCTAAACCCCGTCGGCGACTCAATCGGGGGCAGGGCAAGCAGGGGGATGATCTTCAGGACTTCTTCAATCGTTTCTTCGGCGGCCAGGGGCAGGGCGGGGACGATGACCAGAACCCGTTCGGCGAGGGTCCCGGCAGCGGGCGCTCACGCTCGCTTGGGTCGGGCGTGATCCTGAATCCAAATGGCTACATCATTACCAACTTTCACGTTGTGGATGGAGCGGACCGAATTCGGGTCAAGCTGAAAGATGACCCGGCAGGCGTGCAGCACGAAGCCAAGGTTGTAGGGATCGACCGTGAAACTGATCTGGCGGTAATCAAGATCGATCCGCCGAAAGACAAGACGCTTGCTGCGGCCGCCCTGGGTGACTCCGACGCTATGACGGTTGGCGACTGGGTGCTGGCCATGGGAAGTCCCTTTGGCCTGGAAAACACGGTGACCGCAGGAATTGTTTCCGCCCGCGGCCGTAACATCAATCCAGCCCGCCAGTTCCAATCGTTTATTCAGACCGATGCAGCCATCAATCCGGGCAATTCCGGCGGGCCGCTGGTGAACATGCGCGGTGAAGTGATTGGCATTAATACGGCCATCTACACGCAGGGGTTCGGATACCAGGGCGTTGGCTTCGCCATGCCATCGAACACGGTTCGCGAAGTCTATGACCAGCTTACGAGCGCGCAACACCGGGTCGCCCGAGGATCTATCGGCGTCACCTTCAATCCGCAAACGCCGGCCCTGGCCCGCGTTTATGGCGTAAAGCAGGGCGTTACCATTTCCGGTGTTACGCCAGGACTGGGCGCCGACAAGGCCGGGTTGAAGGCCGAAGATACGATTACCGCCGTGAATGGAAAGCCGGTCAAAAACGGAGATGATCTGGTCAATATCATCTCGGCGATCAAGCCGGGCACCAAAGTCCCGATTGAATATGTCCGTAACGGCCAACGCAAGGACGCAGCGGTTACCGTAGGCGACCGGGCCAGAATGCTGGCCGATGGCAGCAGCAGTTCGGGGGACGGTAATACTGACGCCAGCCAGCCCTCGCCCAGCAAGCTGGGGATCA
>JBLMYN010000300.1:0-2837 GCA_050258305.1 Actinomycetota bacterium | reverse complement strand
GAGTACGCGGCGCTCTCTGAGACACTTAGGGGGAAGGAATCATTCCTCATCGATTGTTCTGAGAGTGCCGCGAGTTGCGCGGCTCAAGTACGGTGCATTTGCCTGCCTGCAAGGTGAAGCACGGGCCTAATATCCTGACCGCCCTTGCAGTGCGGTGTCGTGCCGTCGCGTCATCACCTATCCCGCATTTGGGCCCAGGGGCAACGCAGAGCCGTGAGTGCAACACGGCATATCTTTGGACCGAGAAACCATGCCCTTCGCTCTTCGGCGGCGAAAACTCCGTGAGATCAGACCGGCGCAATCCGTTTTCAGTTGGAAACTTGTTCCAACCTTAAGGTTGAGGCGGCTTTGCCCGAGGTCTTAACTAAATATCCTTTATTTTCAATCAGATGTAATTTTCAAGCTAAAAGTGCTTGACGTGAGATATAGTGTTATAGTTATGTATAACAGTACATGCGGGTGGCCGGAACCATCGGATTTGGCGATCAATTCTGTATGGGAACCAAGAGCAGCCCGCAAGCAAGGAGAAAAACATGAAATCGCTTCGATTTACGCTGTCCGTTCTGCTGCTATCGTTCACGACCGCAGCTTTTGCCCAGTCCGCTACGGCTGCACCCCAGTCGGGCGCGCAGAGGTTTTTCGCGAAATTGAAAACACTGGCTGGTTCATGGGAGGGTCCGGTCACAATGAACCCTTCATCGCACGACAGCATGTCCGGCAAGCCCATGCACGCTTTTCTTCGCGTGACTTCCATGGGAAACGCAATCATGCATGAAATGAAGGGAGACGGGCCAGAAGATCCGATCACCATTATTTATCTCGAGGGTGACCACCTGTTTTTGACTCATTACTGCGACGCCGGGAACCGTCCTCGCATGGCAGGCAAAATTTCCCCCGATGGAAGCACCGTGGAGTTTGACGTGGTCGATGTCTCCGGCAGCACCAAACAGGGACACATGCAGCGTGCTGTGTTCCACATTATCGATGCCAATCATCACACCGAGGACTGGACCTACGCCATGCCAAACGGGAAACCGGAGGAACACGGTCACCTTGATCTGCAGCGTACAAAATAATGGAAGGCGTATCCTTGGCAGGCCGCGTGTCAGGCAAACAAAATGGACCGTGAGTGGAACGACAATCAGCCGATTTATCGCCAACTGCGCGACCGTGTCGTGGCGATGATTCTCGACGGCGTGCTCAAGGAAGGCGATCCGCTGCCCTCGGTGCGTACGGTTGCGGCCGAATATCGCGTGAATCCGCTCACGGTCCTCAAGGGCTATCAGCAGTTGGTGGATGAAGGCCTGGTTGAGAGCCGCCGTGGCCGCGGCATGTTCATCAACGCCGGCGCGCGCAATCTGCTGCTGCAGGGCGAACGCGAAAAATTCCTCGCTGAAGAGTGGCCCCGCATTCACGCCACCATTCAGCGCCTCGGCCTGAACGCCGAAGAACTCCTGAATGGGAACGGCGCGCAGCGGCCGTCTTCGGATCCTGCAGCGGAGAAACCCGCCGATACAACTTCAGATAAGGAGGAGCGCTGAAGCCATGGCATGTATAGAAGCGCGCGGCCTGCGCAAGACCTTCGGCAAGACTGTTGCGCTGGATGGCATCAACTTGCGAGTAGAAGATGGCCGTATTCTTGGGCTGATCGGACCCAACGGTGCAGGCAAGACGACAGCGCTCAACGCCATTCTGGGCCTCACGCCCTACCAGGGCGAACTGAGGGTGCTGGGACGCGATCCCTGGAGCGAACGCGACCAGCTTATGCGCGAAGTCTGTTTCATTGCTGATGTCGCCGTGTTGCCGCGCTGGATACGTGTTTCGCAAGTGATCGATTACGTGGCCGGCGTGCATCCGCGATTCGATCGCGTTAAAGCGGAAAGCTTTCTGGCCAAGACCACCATCCGGCGCGAGAGCAAGGTGCGGGAACTGTCGAAGGGCATGGTGGCCCAACTGCACCTCGCCCTGGTGATGGCCATCGACGCCAGGCTGCTGGTGCTCGACGAGCCCACGCTCGGCCTCGACCTCCTCTTCCGCAAACAGTTTTACGATTCGCTCCTGAACGACTACTTTGATCGCAATCGCACCATCGTGATCACCACACACCAGGTGGATGAGATTCAGGACGTACTCACCGATCTGATGTTCATCGATCGCGGCCGCATCGTGCTGGATTGCACCATGGAGGAAGTCGAATCGCGCTACACAGAAGTGATGGTCCGTCCCGAGAAGCTGTCCGCCGCGCGTGCCCTCAAGCCAATTCATGAACATGACGTGCTCGGCGGCAGCATCCTGTTGTTCGCCGGGGTCGATCGCCCGCAACTCGCGGCGCTCGGGGATGTGCGTACGCCCAGCGTCGCTGATCTGTTCGTTGCCGTGGTGGGGAATCATGCCGGCCAGGCACAAGGAGTGGTTGTATGAATACACCATCGAACGCTGTCTCCGAATCCCAGGTGGTATCGCAGACAATGGCGCCCGCAGCGGTGACGCGCCCGTATTACTGGTCGATCCGCCGCGAGCTGTGGGAATACCGGTTCCTCTATATCGCGCCCATTGGTGTCGCCGCCGTGTTTCTCATCGTTTTTTCCGGCGCCACTATTTATTTGCCGCAAAAGCTGAGAGCGCTCTCGGACGCCACGCAACGGCAGCATCACATGTCGAGCCGTTATGAACTGGCTGCGGCGCTGATCATGGGGACAGCTTGGCTGGTCGGCCTTTACTACACTCTCGAGGCGCTCTATGGCGAGCGGCGCGATCGCAGCATCCTCTTCTGGAAGTCACTGCCTGTTTCTGACTTCACTGCCGTGCTCTCCAAGCTCACCATCGCCATGGTGATT
>JBLMYN010000299.1:0-3801 GCA_050258305.1 Actinomycetota bacterium | reverse complement strand
TGACCTGCCCCCCGTCTTTAGTCCAATCGTAATGAGACTTTCTCTTGGTTTGGGGTCTCGAGCATAGTCCTTATAGGTTCAGTCCCGCAGCCGTCGAGGCTGTGGGAAAGTGGGAAACGCGAAGCGTTTTCCAAGGCGGCCCCGCCGCCGTCTTTTCCACAGCCCCCGGCCGCCGCAGATTTTGCGAACTCTTCCGGAGCGCGATAGCCGAGCGCCGAGTGGGGCCGGCATTGGTTGTAGTCCTGACGCCAAGCTTCGATCGTCGCGCGTGCTTCGGCCAGACTGCAGAACCAGTTTTCATTGAGACACTCATCACGCAAGCGCCCGTTGAAGCTCTCCACGTATCCGTTCTCCATCGGTCGTCCGGGTTGGATATAGTGCCACCGCAGGCCGTGTTGGTAGGCCCACTGGTCGAGCGCCCGGCTGGTGAACTCCGGTCCATTGTCAGAGCGGATCTGCTGTGGCAGCCCACGCTTCATCTTCAGATCGTCCAACACCCGCGCCACCCGCTGACCTCCCAGCGAAGTGTCCACCTCGATGGCCAGAGCTTCGCGTGTGAAATCGTCTACGATGTTCAAGGTCCGGAACCTTCGCCCCGAACTCAGCGCGTCCGTCATGAAGTCCACCGACCAGGTCTGGTTGGCTCTCGTCGGCTCCAGCAGCGGCTGGCGCACTCCGGAGCGTTTCCGTCCCCACTTGCGTCTCAGTCCCAGTTTTTCTTCCACGTACAGCCGGTACACGCGCTTGTGATTCACCTGCCAGCCTTCGCGCAACAGCAACACCTGCAATCGCCGATAGCCGAACCGCCGCCGTGTCTCGGCCAGTTCACGCAGCCGGGTTCGTAGCCCCGGGTCTTCGTTTCGCCGCCGCCGATAGCGGCAGGTTCCTCGATCCATCTCCATCAGCCCGCAGGCGCGTCGCTGGCTTACCCCAACTTCCAACTGCATCACCAGCACCGCTTCCCGCCGCATCTGCGGGCTCACCACTTTTTTGCTACCACCGCCTTCAGCGCCCGATTGTCCAGGGTCAGTTCTGCCACCACATGCTTCAGCTGCCGGTTCTCGTCCTCCAGCTGCTTCAGCCTTCTGGCCTCACTGAGTTCCAGCCCGCCGTATTTTGCCTTCCAGCGGTAGAAGCTGGCCTTGGTGATTCCATGCCGCCGGCACAGCTCTCCTGTCTCCGCTCCCGCTTCCGATTCCTTCAGGATGGCAATGATCTGTTCTTCGTTGAATCGACTCTTCCTCACTTCTCCTCCTTCGACCCTGGCGGGTCATGTTAATGGAGAAGTCTCATTCAGCCTGGACTATTTTCTGGGGGGCAGGTCATCCCACAATTAATATTTTTGTCTGTATTGAACCGAACCATTTCCTCTCCGCCACCCTCTTTAGGAGTAGAGCGTTATGACCGGCCCACATCGACGCCATGCGACAGACTCATTTCGAGAAACACTCTTGATAGCGCAGGCTCAGTGTGGAGACCGGGATGCAATGGAGGAACTGCTGTTGCTGATTCATCCTCAGCTTCTTAGATATCTTACCGGGATGGTGGGAGATCATGCAGAGGACGTATTACAGGACACACTGTTGCAAATCTGCCGGAAATTGCGGTATCTGAAGGAGCCGCTTGCGTTCAAAGCATGGTCCTATCGCATAGCGGCTCGGTTTGCGTCGGCGCATTTACGAAGGGAGCGGCAATGGAAAAATCAGGTCCGCGACGAAGCCTTGATTGCAGGCCTGGTTGACCCAACCACGGAGAAAGAACCGGAGTGGAATGTGTCAGAACTGCAGGACTTTGCAAAGCGGCTTTCACCTGCAGGTCGTTCAGTGCTGTTGATGCACTATTGCGCAGAGTTATCTCTGGATGAGATTGCGTCCATTCTTAACGTACCGTTGGGTACCGTGAAATCACGACTTGCTTATGGCCTTGAGACGCTTAGGCGTCTTATTTCTTCACAGGGAGCAAAGATATGACTAACGTTACCGCCGACACACCCGTTACAATTCGTGAAGCTCTTGTGCAAATGGAGCGCGCGGAGCGTATTCACAAACTCGTGTCATATGTGTTTTTAGGGCTCGTTATCCTGTTGCCCCTGACCTTGTTCCTGGCTCCAAAGGGGGTGAATGGCTACGACGTGTTTGTTGTCCTTGTCCTTCTTTACAATACCCTTTTTGTGATGTGGATCAAGCAGGATGTTAATGCCAATGCGGCGCGGCTCTATCGCATCCTCACGCTGATGAGGCAGGAGATTCACCACGAGCAGGAGGCGCGGTCATAATGCGTGTGACAACGTCCTGCGCGTTTGATGTACGCGCGATAACTATTGGTAACAGCTCGAGAAGTGGAGCAGAGATTCAGTATGACTAGACTTGCAAGAGATCTGCGCTTCACACTGAAACAGGCACGGCGCTCGGCCGGGATCAGTATTACAGCCATTGTGACATTGGCGATAGGGATTGGCGCGGCCACCACGATGTTCGCGATCGTAGAGTCTGTATTACTGCGCCCGCTGCCCTTCCCCCACCCACAACAGCTCGTGCTTTTGGGAGACCATGTGGCCGGAACTGCCAGCTCATTGGTCCCAGCGGTGCCTGCTCCGGAGATTCATCCCTACATTCAAGACACGCACAGTTTCCAGGGTGTGGGCGCGTATGGCTTTACTTCGTTTGACCTTTCTGGAATTGGCGCCCCCACCCGGATCATGGCATCACGGATGTCACCGGCAACATTTGCGGTTCTAGGAATCCAACCGCTCTTCGGGCGAACTTTCACGCGAGAAGAAGATAGCATTCACGCGCCCGTAACGGTATTGAGCTTTCAACTCTGGCAGAGCCGGTTTTGGGGGGATCCTGACGTACTGGGTAAGACGATTCTCCTTGATCGCAGGCCGTATCAGGTAATAGGCGTGATGCCGAGCAATTTTGCCTTCCCCGTTGTGGCGGGATCCATGAATCAGGCACAACTATGGGTACCATTGAGTCTCAGCAATGACGAATTGCGGAGCGGTGTTGCGACCTGGAGCTTTTATCTTGTAGGACGCCTCAAACCTCATAAATCGCGTCTGCAGGCACAGGCGGATGCGGGGCATGTAGCGAAAGAGATTATGCGAGGTTACCCCGGCTTTATGGCGACACTCCATATCGACGCCGTGGTCAGCCCTCTGCACGACGCGTCAGTCGTGAGCGCACGGCCGTTGCTCAATATTCTGTGGTCCGCTTCGTTGGTAATACTTATTCTCGCCTGTGTTAATGTTGCCGGACTGTTGCTGGTTCGAGCCATGAAGCGCCGGCGCGACGTTGCGGTCCAGTTGGCTCTGGGAGCCGACCGGCGCGACCTCCTGCGGCAATCGATTCTTGAGGGAGTTTTCTTGAGCGCTACTGGTGGCGCTGTCGGGATCGCAGCGGCTCGCCTCTTCCTTCATGCGTTGGTCGCAATTCTTCCCGACAGCCTTCCTCGCGCAAATGAGATTCGCTTTGATTGGCTAGTGGCCAGCATTGCTTTGGTGCTGACGATCTTCACGGGCTTCGCCTGCTCGCTGGCACCCGCGTTTGCGGGTTTTCGTAGCAGTGTGAATGAGGGACTCAGGGAAGCTGGGTCCGCAAGTACAGGTAGTGGAGGACATGCGCGAATCCGCGCTGGGCTGGTGGTTGCAGAAATCGCCATGACGCTGGTGCTTATCTCGAGCTCGTTCCTGCTCTTGAGAAGTTTCCAGAAGGCCTTGAATGTTAGTCTGGGCTTCAATCCGCAGAACGTAGCCGTTGGAGAGTATTTTCTACCAAAGGATGCATACTCCAGTCAGGCCGC
>JBLMYN010000298.1:0-2691 GCA_050258305.1 Actinomycetota bacterium | reverse complement strand
GAAATTAGCAGTCATTATGCCCCCATTGCCGCCGAATCCCGCCGTACCGGAGGTGCATGGTTACCTGGGCTTGAAAGGCGGGGCGTATCGTTCGTTTGTACATGGCCGGCTAAGCAGCAATTGGCAATCAGCAAATAGTAGTTAGCCAGAAGGCAAGGCAGACAGTGCTCGAACCTGGCGACGTGTTCTAAAGAGCTTTAGGAATCACTGCTGAAAAACGCGCTTACACGGCTTTGGTTGCGGCTGCGCTCTCGGCGCCTTCCAGTTCAATCGCCTGCTGGAAGTAATCCATGGAGAGCTTCAACCCCTGCTCCAGGTCGATCTTCGGCTCCCAGCCCAGCAGTTCGCGGGCTTTGGTGATATCGGGCCGGCGCTGTTTGGGATCGTCCTGCGGAAGCGGCTGAAAAATAATTTTGCTTTGCGATCCGGTGACACGCAGCACAAGGCGAGCGCATTCCAGAATAGTGAACTCCACCGGGTTGCCGATGTTCACCGGCCCAGGCAGATCGGACTTGGCCAGGCGCAAGATGCCGTCAATTTCATCGCTCACGTAGCAGAAACTGCGGGTCTGGGCGCCATCACCATAGACGGTGAGCGGATCTCCGCGCAGAGCCTGTTTCATAAAGTTGGAGATTACACGCCCGTCATTGAGCTGCAACCTCGGACCATAAGTATTGAAGATGCGCAGGATGCGCGTGTCCACGTTGTGATAGCGGCGATACGCGGCGGTTACGGCCTCAGCGAAGCGTTTTGATTCGTCGTAGACCGAGCGCGGGCCGATCGGGTTTACATTGCCCCAGTAAGACTCTCTTTGGGGATGCTCCAGCGGGTCACCGTAACATTCTGAAGTTGACGCCAGCATGTACTTCGCCGAGTACTTTTTCGCCAAGTCCAAAGAGTGGAACGAGCCCAGCGATCCGACTTTCAGGGTTTCAACACCGTGCTCCATGTAATCGGCGGGACTGGCCGGCGAGGCGAAATTGAAGATGTAATCCACCCGCCCGGCATCGTAAGGCAGATTGATGTCCAGCTCAAGAAACTCGAATGCGGGATTATTTTTGAGGTGCGCGATGTTGCGCAGACTTCCGGTAAGAAGATTGTCCACGCATACAACGTGGTGGCCTTCCTGCAGAAGCGCATCACAAAGGTGAGAGCCGATGAACCCCGCTCCACCTGTAATCAGTGCCCGCATCGATCAAGTATCCCTTTCTAAGTTGCTGGTTTCCTATTGTACTTTGGTCCTCGCGGCGATCCAGACCCTTAAGTCCAGCTCACCTTTGCCAATGGCTCCCTGGCGCGACTACCGCAGGAGAGCCGTATCGATCCGCCCTCCTCCACCGGGTCCGCAATGTGTGATGCTGCGCTCAATGTCCGTGCCTTCCTCATAATCATTCCAGGTCACAATCAGCAGGTACGGCGGCGCATTTTGCGACCCGTAATACTGCCGGAAGATGCGCAGGGTATCCTCAAACGTCTTACCACAGCGATAGGCCATATGGCGATTGAGGCTCCAGGAAGCCTTGCTATCATCGAAGCCCGGCCAAACCGCTCCAATGGCCAGCTTGTCCGGATGACGGTCAATCATGGTCTTGTAAAAATAATTGAGGTAATCCTCGCCGTAGTGGCTGCCGTCGCGTGCCCAGCCTCTTTTGCCCGGCTGCACCCAGGCGTAAAAGCCATCAAAGTCATTGATGTATTTCGGACTTGGGTCTTTGTAGATGAGCAGCGGAGGATCAGACCATGACTGCGTCGCCTGGCGCACGCGCTGCCAGTCCGTGGACGAGGGCTTGGGGAAAATGAAGATGACCGGCTTACCTCTGTAGCGCAGGTAGGCTTGCCCCGCCGGTCCAGCGTCCTGGCCGATATAGCGGTCATGAAGATATTGCAAGTCCCCGATGACAACATCCGTGGAGTCGCCGGGGTGGTCGACGGCTTCGTCGTACTGTGCGGCGACCTTGAAATTGCTCTCGGCGGCAGCCTGCTCCAGCAGGGCAAAGCTACGGTCCTCAAACTGCTTGTGCTGTCCATACCAGTTCACTACAAATCCGCCGATGTTCAGCTCTTTGGCGTGGGCAATCTGCTGCCGCAGCACGTTTGCATCATGGGAGGAATAGCCGACATTGATGTGCCCCTTATCGCCGAACCAGGGCTGGTATATGGCCAGCAACATTGGACTGCCGGAGGGCGCCTGCATGTTTTCCAGAGACTCCCGCGGGTTAGGACGGGCGCAGCCCGCCAGCGACACTAAAAGGGATAGAGATATAAATGCAGAAAGAGTGTGACGCATATCTGGTTTCAGATTCCAGCTATTTGGATGATGAAACCAGCTGTTTGCGTTGGAAGGGGTAAAGACCGGGCCAGAGACGGGGGAGCCTGCGACACCAAACGTGCTTAACCCCCACAGCCCGGGTGAAGGATTCTGGGAATGGCGCGCGCTCACTCTGTTGCGCCGGAAGTTTTCTCAGATTCAGGCGGGCTTTTCTTTCTCGCCAGGAAATAAGCAATGCTCAAAATAGCAAAATAGAAGATGGCGCTCTTGGCGGCGACGCTGGACTGCTGCACCCACCAGGTACACGCCACCGCAGCCACGATGGCCACAAATCCCACGATTGATCCGGCGGCGCCCAGAGGAGAACGCAATCCAAGCTTCTGGAGTTGTTCATTCGGCGTTACGCGGCGGAAGCGGACGTG
>JBLMYN010000297.1:0-11261 GCA_050258305.1 Actinomycetota bacterium | reverse complement strand
CTGGCCCATGATTGTTTTGCGCACTCCCAAGGGCTGGACTGCCCCTCTTGAGAGCGGCGGACACCGCTTGGAAGGTTTCTGGCGCGCACATCAGGTACCCATGGCCGATGTGAAGAACAATCCGCAGCGGCTCGAGCAACTGGAACGCTGGATGCGCTCCTACAAGCCGGAGGAGCTGTTTGACAAAAACGGCACCCTCGTTTCCGAACTCAAAGAGCTCGCGCCAACCGGGGTGCGACGCATGGGAGCCAATCCGCACGCCAACGGCGGCCATCTGAAAAAGAACCTCCGGCTTCCTGATATTCGCGACTACGCTCTGAAAGTCGAAAAGCCGGGAACCATCGAAGCAGAAAATACCCGTCCCCTGGGCGCATTTCTGCGCGATGTGATGAAGCTGAACATGAAGAACTTCCGTGTGTTCGGCCCTGATGAAAACACTTCCAACCGGCTGGCCGATATCTACTCCGTCAGCAAGAAGTTCTGGATTGCGGAATATTTCCCGGAAGACTCCGATGGCGGCGAACTCGCGCCTGACGGGCGCGTGATGGAGATGCTGAGTGAACATACCGTGGAAGGCATGCTGGAAGGCTACCTGCTGACCGGGCGGCACGGCTTCATCTCGTCTTACGAGGCGTTCATCCATGTGATTGATTCCATGTTCAACCAGCACGCCAAATGGCTTTCCATTGCCAACCACCTTTCATGGCGTGACAAGATCGCGTCGCTGAACATGCTCGTGACTTCGACGGTCTGGCGCCAGGACCACAACGGATTCACTCACCAGGACCCCGGATTCCTTGATGTCGTCGTGAACAAGAGCTCCGCCGTGACGAGGATCTATCTGCCTCCCGACGTGAACTCACTGCTCTCGGTGGCCAACCACTGCCTGAAGAGCGAGAACTACGTGAACGTAATCGTCTGTGACAAGCAGATGCACCTGCAATACCTGAGTATGGAGGACGCCATCATTCACTGCACCAAGGGAATTGGCACCTGGGACAAAGCCTGCAACGATGAAGGCGAACCGGACCTGGTCATGGCGTCAGCCGGTGACATACCTACGCAGGAAGCTCTGGCCGCCATCTGTTTGCTGCGCGAGGCCTTTCCTGACCTGAAGATCCGCTACATCAACGTGGTGGACCTGTTCAAGCTGCAGCCGAGCACGGAGCATCCGCATGGGTTGCCGGATCGCGACTTTGACGCCCTGTTCACGCTGGATAAGCCGATTATTTTCAACTTCCACGGCTATCCCTGGCTGATCCATCGGCTTGCGTATCGCCGGACCAACCACAAGAACCTGCACGTTCGTGGCTACAAGGAGCAGGGAAATATCAACACACCACTGGAACTGGCAATCGAGAACGAGATTGACCGTTTCAGCCTGGCTATGGACGCCATTCGGCGAGTGCCGATGCTGCAACGGATCGGCGGCCGCGCCATGGAGAAATTCCTGAACGAGCAGATCAGATGCCGCAACTACGCTTACGAACACGGTACCGACAAGCCGGATGTTGCCGGCTGGAGGTGGCCGTATTAGACACCGAATTACCTGACGGGGCGGTAGCCTGATGCCTCCGCCCCGGCAACAGAGAGCAGTCAATGAGTCAGAAAGGACGTTCGCAATGAGTACCAAATCGGTTCTGGAAATCGAGGAGAAAAAACTACAGCTAGAGGCGGCAAAACTGCTGAAACAATACGGATGCGGCCCCATTCAGTTTACGGGCGCTGACGGCCTCTACGAGAGGCATCTTCTCTTTGACAACGTCAAGAATCCTGAGGCAGTTGGCTCCCGCGAAGAATACGAGGCGGTGGCCCGCTCGGTGCGGGACTTCCTTTCGCAGCGCTGGCTGCTCACGGAAAAGACCCATGACCGCGAGAATCCGAAGCGCATCTACTATCTCTCCATGGAGTTCCTGCTTGGCAGGTCGCTTGCAAACAACTTTACGAATCTCCTGTTCAGTCCTTTCCTCGGCCTGCTGCAAAAGAGTAAAAAGCTCGACCTCCGCGCTGTGCTGGCAGAAGAGCCCGATGCCGGGCTGGGCAACGGAGGTCTTGGACGGCTGGCGGCATGTTTTCTTGATTCCATGGCCACACTGGAGCTTCCCGCCATGGGCTATGGGTTGCGTTATGAATACGGCATTTTCAAGCAGAGTATCCAGGACGGCTGGCAGCACGAGCAGGGCGACAACTGGCTTCGCCATCCAGACCCCTGGGAGGTCTCCCGTCCGGATAATGCTGTGCAAGTAAGGTTGAACTGCTCATTTGTGCTCGATGGTGGAAGCTTCAGGATGGTAACCGGGCATCCATCCACAATCCTGGGTATCCCTTACGACCGGCCCGTAGTCGGCTATGGTGGAAAGACGATCAACACGCTTCGCCTCTGGCGAGCTGCGGCATCCAACTATTTCGATTTTCAGGATTTCAGCAGCGGCGCCTTCGCTGAAGCGCTCGCCGAGACGCTCGGCGCTGAGTCGCTGACGCGGGTTCTTTATCCGGATGACTCGACAAGCAAGGGACAGGCCCTGCGCTTTCTGCAGGAGTATTTCCTTGTGGCATGTTCAATTGCCGATCTTGTCCGCCGCTTCCGGGCAGCCAACGAGGACTGGAGTGAGTTCGCCGAAAAGGTGGCGATGCAGCTCAACGATACGCACCCCGCCATGGCCGTACCTGAACTGATGCGAATCCTGCTCGATGAGGCGCATCTTGGCTGGGAACAGGCCTGGGAAATCACCCAAAACTCCCTCGGGTACACGAACCACACTTTGCTGCCGGAAGCGCTGGAGAAGTGGCCGCTCAGGTGGTTCGAGGTGCTGCTTCCACGCCATCTGGAAATCATTCTTGAAATCAACCGGCGTTTGCTGATTTCGGTTCGCAGCCGCTGCCCCGGCGACGAAGGGCGCATTCAACGAGTGAGCCTGATTGACGAGCGGGGCGAGCGAAAGGTGCGTATGGCGAATCTTGCGATTGTGGGTTCGCACAGCACGAATGGCGTGGCGGCAATTCATTCGCAGCTCCTGCGGACTACAACTGTGAAGGACTTTGCCGAGCTCTATCCCGAGCGGTTCAACAACAAGACCAACGGCGTGACGCCGCGGCGCTGGCTGCTGCTCGCCAATCCAGCGCTGGCACGCACCATCACTGACGCGATTGGCGATGGCTGGATCAGCGATCTTGATCAACTGGAGAGCCTGAAACCGCTGGCCGAAGACCATGGATTCCAGGACGCAGTGCGCAAGGCAAAGCGCCAGGCCAAACTGGGGTTTGTTGACTGGCTGAGGTCGGCGTTCGGAGAGCAAGTGGATCCCGACAGCATCTTTGACGCGCAGGTGAAGCGGATTCATGAATACAAGCGTCAATTGCTCAACGCACTGCGGGTAGTGGCGCTTTATAACCGCCTGCGGATGAATCCGGAGATGGAGATGATCCCGAGGACGTTCTTCTTCGGAGGAAAAGCGGCGCCTGCCTATCACCTGGCCAAGCTCATCATCAAGTTCATTAACAATCTCGCGGGTACCATTGACGGTGATCCCTGCGTGCGCGGCCGGCTCAAGGTGTTGTTCCTGCCGGAATATTGCGTATCTCTGGCGGAGCGTCTGATTCCGGCCTCTGATGTATCCAATCAGATTTCCACTGCCGGTTACGAGGCGAGTGGAACCAGCAACATGAAGTTCATGATGAACGGAGCTCTGACTATTGGCACACGCGATGGCGCCACGATCGAGATGGCCGAAGCGGCCGGAGAAGAGAACTTCTTCCTGTTCGGGCTTAGTGCCGAGCAGGTGGCGAGGAACCGGGATTGGTACAAACCGCAATGGCATTATGAAAATGACGCGGAGCTTCGAGAGGTTCTTGACCTGGTCTTCTCAGACTACTTCAGCCGCAACGAGCCCGGGGTCTTTGAACCTCTTCGCGACACACTGTTGAACACAGATTTTTATATGCACCTAGCCGACTTCAGGTCATATCTCGATTCGGACCAGAAGCTTCTGGACTCATACGCGAACCCGGAGGAATGGAGCCGCAAAGTCATCCTGAACATCGCCGGTTCTGGCAGATTTTCAAGCGACAGGACCATCGCCGAATACGCGCGCGAGATATGGAAGGTGAAACCGTGCCCGGTGACCACGGACCGTTAATCGGGGGTGACGAATGAACGCGACACAATTACTGCACAATCTGGGACAAAGCATCTGGCTCGACAACATTACACGTGATCTGCTGGATAGCGGTATGCTCAAACGTTACATCGACGAGTTGTCGGTAACAGGCCTTACCTCAAATCCGTCCATCTTTAACGCGGCAGTCAAGAACAGCACCGCGTATGATGCTGCCATCCAGACAAAGTTCTCTCAAGGGAAATCGGGCGAAGATCTGTTTTTTGAGCTGGCGATCGAAGACCTGACCCGTGCTGCCGATCTCTTCCGCCCGATTTATGACCGCACCAACGGCGTGGATGGCTGGGTTTCCCTGGAGGTCTCGCCATTGCTGGCGTATGACGCGGACAGAACGCTCGAAGCCGCCATCAATCTGCATGCCCGCGCCGGGCGTCCTAACCTGATGATCAAGATTCCCGGCACAGAAGAAGGACTGCCCGCCATCGAAGAAGCAATCTTTTCAGGAATACCCATCAACGTAACGCTGCTCTTCTCCAGTGCCCAGTACCTGGCTGCGGCCGAGGCGTTTTTACGCGGTATTGAGCGCCGCATTGAAGCCGGATTGAATCCGAATGTTGGCTCAGTGGCGTCAGTGTTCATCAGCAGGTGGGACGCCGCCGTAGCCGGAAAAGTACCGCAGCTGTTGAAACACAAGCTCGGAATCGCCGTAGCCATGCGCACGTATAAGGCGGCTCGCAGCCTGTTAAGCGGCCAGCGCTGGCATCGCATCTATAACGCGGGCGCGCTTCCGCAGCGGCTGCTTTGGGCCAGCACAGGCGCCAAGGATCCCGCAGTCTCTGACGTCCTCTACGTCAAGGCTCTGGCTGCGCCATTTACGGTCAATACCATGCCCGAGACAACTCTGCTGGCGCTTGCCGGGCACAAAGAACTTGGATCAATTCTGCCCGCCGACGGAGGCGATTGCGAACAGGTTTTCGGGCAATTCGATCGTGCAGGCATCAACGTTGATCTTCTTGCTGAAGAGCTGCAGGAAGAAGGAGCCAACTTATTTGCCAAGGCCTGGAAAGAGCTTCTGGCTGAGATTGACTCAAAGGCAATGATGGTCAGGAAAGCCGCAAGTTGAGGCTGGTTAGACAGTATAATGCAGCATACTACGACCATCGGGCCGGGTGTGGTTGACATCGAGGAAGAGGGAAGCACTCGTCCTGGTAATGTGCCCATTGCTCATATCGGCCAAAGCGCTCCTCTCGGTGCTACGGTTACGCCTGCCGGCGTGAATTTCAGTTTGTATTCGCGCGATGCAACGGGTATCGAGCTGCTGCTGTTCGATTCCGAAACCGACGCTCATCCGGCGCGTGTGATCGCTCTGGAGCCGACGATCAATCGGACGTACTACTACTGGCACACCTTTGTTCCCGGTCTTCAGCCGGGACAAATCTACGGCTATCGAGTTTACGGACCATTTGATCCTCTGAGAGGACTGAGGTTTAACGCAGAGAAGGTCCTGCTTGATCCGTATGGCCGCGGCGTTGTAGTCCCCTGTTCCTACTCCCGTACTGCTGCCCAGGGCGAAGCTGGTAACGTGGCGACGGCGATGAAGAGCGTCGTAGTGGATTCGAGCTTGTACGACTGGGAAGGAGATGTCCCTCTTCGCCGGCCATCCAGCCAGTCGATCATCTACGAGATGCACGTGAAAGGCTTTACGCGGCATCCCAGTTCAGGAATTGCGGAGGAGATACGGGGTACTTATCGTGGGCTCGTGGAAAAGATCCCATACCTTCAAGACCTTGGCATTTCGGCTATCGAACTTCTGCCTGTGTTCCAGTTCGACCGGCAGGACTGCCCTCCGGGGCTGGTGAACTACTGGGGCTATGCTCCAGTTTCGTTTTTCGCGCCTCACCAGGCCTACAGTTCTCGTCAAGACCCGCTGGGTCCCGTGGACGAATTTCGGGACATGGTGAAGGCGCTGCACCGGGCCGGCATAGAGGTCATTCTGGATGTAGTGTTTAATCACACGGCGGAAGGGAAGCACGACGGGCCGACTGTGTGCTTACGCGGAATCGATAACCGAACGTATTACATTCTGGAGCGGGATCGCTCTCGCTATGCCAATTACAGCGGCACAGGCAACACCCTCAACGCCAATCATTCGGTCGTCCGGCGCATGATCCTGGACAGTCTGCGCTACTGGGTACAGGAAATGCACGTGGATGGCTTCCGCTTTGACCTTGCGTCCATCCTTGCCCGCGATTCGGAAGGTCATCTCATGGCGAATCCGCCGGTACTTTGGGACATCGAGTCAGACCCGGTGCTTGCCGGAGCAAAGTTTATTGCGGAAGCCTGGGACGCAGCCGGGCTTTACCAGGTCGGCACTTTTGTTGGCGACAGTTGGAAAGAGTGGAACGGGCGCTTCCGCGATGATGTGCGCAGCTTCTTTCGAGCGGAACCCGGCTCCATCCGGCAATTCGCGGACCGCCTGCTCGGCAGCCACGAACTCTACCGCCATGAGGAGCGGGAAGCCGAGCAAAGCGTGAATTTCGTCGCCTGTCATGACGGGTTCACACTCAATGATCTGGTTTCCTATGAGCGCAAGCACAATGAGGCCAACCTCGAAAACAACCGCGATGGAGCAGACGACAACCGAAGCTGGAACTGCGGCGTTGAGGGCCCGACCGGTGATCCCGCGGTTGAGAGGCTTCGTACCCGGCAGGTAAAGAACTTTTTTGCTGTTACGCTTTTGTCTCTCGGGCTGCCCATGTTTCTCATGGGGGATGAGGTCCGGCGAACTCAAAATGGCAACAACAACGCTTACTGCCAGGACAATGAAGCAAACTGGCTTGACTGGTCTCTGATCAAAAAGCACGCCGATGTGTTCCGGTTCGTGAAGCTGCTCAACGAGAGACGTCTGCGCCGCGACGCGACAGCAGAACTGCAGCGTATTTCACTCACCCAATTGATTGATCAAGCGACCAAAGGCTGGCACGGCGCCAGGCTCAATCAGCCGGACTGGAGTGACAATTCTCACAGCCTGGCTGTGAGCGCCCTGTTGGAGAGGGACGGAGTTGAGGCTTATTTCATCTTTAATGCTTATTGGGAGCCTCTCGACTTCGAACTGCCATCGAGCATCAATGAGGGGAAATGCCTGTGGAGGCGATGGATTGATACATCTCTGGAGCCGCCCGATGATATTGTGTCCTGGGAAGAAGCACGTTTGCTTTCCGGATATTCGTATCGTGCAGGGCCGCGGTCGGTGGCTGTGCTATGGGCAAAGTTATGACATGCAACAATGCCCGAGGACGGATTTGGAGATTTGGAATCCTGATTAGCCGGGCGCCAGCCAGTTCGGCGGGAACATGCCGTTGAAAGCCTGGCTCAGGCAAGTTACCATTGCGCTCGGTATGAGAACATACAACAGAGTAGTGCTCGTTGTTACCGCCTTGTTTGCGATTGCAACAAGCGCGGTCGCCGCTGCCGGACCGCAGCCGACGGCAACGATCGTGAAGCCAAAGCCACGCACGGTTACAGGCGGCTTCTGCCGCATTCTGACCACTGGAACGTTCTCCGGCAATTGGGGACCGAGCGCCCTGCCGGCGCTTGCCTTCACCATCGGTCCAGGTCCCATGGCCGACGCGATGCACGCAAACAAGGCCAAATTCACCGGTCCCGGCACTTACAGGAACGAGATTATTGCCGTTTACCTGGGGAAAACTGCGCTCAAGGACAGCTACGGCGGATTGGGAACCATCAGCATCAATGCCGACGGTCGCACGGGAAAATTCGCATTAAATGACGGCTCAGCGGCCGGACATTTTGATTGCGGAGCGTCGCCAACTCGCTAACAGGCTGCTCATTCAGGCGCAATTCGCAGAGAGCCGGCTATTCGAGCGGTTACTCGCCGGGCGTGCGAGGAATTGAAAAAAGAAAGAACCGTGATCAGCACACCAGTTCATTGCGGGAGAGTTTCAGCCCATCGATGTTCCCAAGCACGGTGATTGCAATCCGGTCCTGATGGAATAATGAGCCAGCCATCTCGGCCACCTCTTCTCCTGTGACCATTTCTATCTGATCGATCGTTTCGTCCAGGCTGAAGAAGCGTTCAAAATACATTTCCTGGCGGGCCAGGTTTGACATGCGCGAGGTGCTCGACTCCAGACTCAGCATCAGGCTGCCTTTGAGCTGGTCCTTGGCGCGGCGCAGTTCTTCTTGCGGAATAGCGTCTGATTTCAGCTCGCGGAACTCCGCCAGGATCGAGGCAACCACCTTGGGTGTGGATTCAAGTGAGGTGCCCGCATAAACGGAAAGGCATCCGGTGTCACGATACGGATTCAGGTCACTGTAAATCGAATAGACCAGCCCCTGTTCCTCGCGGATCTTCTGGAACAGGCGGGAGCTCATCCCTCCGCCGAGAACGGTGTTGAGCACGTAAGAAACGTAACGCTTTGCGTGGGAGATGGGGTGCGAAGGGACGCCCAGGCAGAGCTGCACCTGCTCAAGGCTCTTCTTATTCCGCGTGATAATCCGCGGCGTAACTGCGGGAGCGGGCTGATGAAAGCCGTTGGGTACGCTTTTGAGGCCGAGAAACCTCTCCTTGATCAACTCCATGAAGCGCGCGTGGTTCAGGTTCCCCGCCGCGGAGATGATGATGTTGTTGGGCACAAAGCAATGCCGGTAGAAATCAAACAGCTTCTCCTGTTGAAATGAGCGAACCGTCTCTTTTGTTCCCAGAATGGGCTTGCCCAGCGGATGGTCTTTCCAGAAGTTCTGGGTAAAGATCTCATGGACGAGATAGTCAGGGTTGTCCTCATCCATTTTGATTTCTTCCAGGATGACGCCCTTCTCGCGGTCAATGTCTTTCTCGGTGAAAACAGGGTTCATCACCAGATCGCTCAGGATGTCCAGCGCAATCGGCAAATGCTCATCCAGGACTTTGATATTGAAGCAGATGGTTTCTTTCCCAGTGAAGGCGTCCATGTTGCCCCCAATCGAGTCCACCTGCCGGGCAATATCGGCAGCCGACCGGCTCGTCGTTCCCTTGAATACCATGTGCTCGGTAAAGTGAGAAATACCGTTGAGTTCTGGTATCTCATCGCGAGAGCCCGTCTTCATCCATATTCCAATGGAGATTGAGCGCAGGTGTGACATCTCTTCGCTCAGGACGATCAGGCCGTTGGGCAGGATCTCCCGGTGAATATCGCGGGCTTCAGTGACTGTGCGGGGCTGGACTGCGGTTTCCATGTTCGGCTCTGTATATGATTCTCACACGCGGCAAATGGTCGCTCAGGTTTTTATATGTATTTTGTTTTCAAGCGCTTAGAGAGAGTCGGCCAAACAGCTCCGACTCCCGTGTAAAATCAGGACCAGATGGCCGGGTATGTCCATTCCTCCGCAAATTTCGCTTCTCGGGCTTGATTTTCAACAGCTTAGCAGTATTGTGCAGCAGTACAAAGAGCCTGAGTATCGGGCTCGCCAGCTTTTTGAGGCCATCTACTCGCAGCGCCTGCCAAGCCTGGATCTGATCTCAACTCTGCCCAGGCAATTCCGGACAATCCTGCAGGATCAGGGCCTTGAGATTGGCCTGCCGCGCATCCAAAAGAGCTTTCCATCCATTGATGGAACCATCCGTTACCTGATCGGCATGGCCGACGGCGAGACTGTGGAAGCCGTCTGGATGCCCGAAGGCGATGGCGGAGAAGAGGCTGACGGCAGCGAGGCTGGCGATGAGACCCGGGAAACTGGTTTTGACCGCGCCACCATCTGCGTCTCCAGCCAGGTGGGCTGCGCTGTGAACTGCCAGTTCTGTCTTACGGCTCAATTGGGCGTCAAGCGCAATCTCACTGCCGGTGAGATCGTCGGGCAGGTCATCGCCGTGCTCAATGACCGGCATGTGGATATGGAACGGCAGCGCATCAACATCGTCTTTATGGGCATGGGCGAGCCATTCCTGAACTACACCGAGTTCATGAAGGCCGTGCGCCTGCTGGTGGAAGGCGTGGGCTTCTCCGAATCGCGCATGACCGTCTCCACTTCCGGTATCGTGCCGCGTATTTACGATTTTGGCGCCGAAGCGGTTCGCCCCAAACTGGCCATCTCATTGAACGCGCCGAATGACCAGCTTCGCGAACGCATCATGCCGCTCAACCGCAAATGGAACCTGGAAATGCTGATGCAGGCTGCGCGCGAGTTTCCGCTTCGCAGCCGCGAGCGCATCACCTTCGAATACGTCCTTTTACGCGACTTCAACGACCAGCCGGAGCATGCACGGCAGGTGGTCGAGCTCCTGCGCGGGATTCGCTGCAAAGTAAATCTGATCGCGCTCAACCCCGGCCCGGGAATTTCCTTTTCCACTCCGGAAGAACAGCGCGTGCATACTTTCCAGCAGGTGCTGATTGCTGCCGGAATTCCTGCTTTCATCCGCCGTCCCCGCGGCCGCGACATCTACGCCGCCTGCGGTCAACTGAAGCGCACTGTTGCGTGATTTCTGAACAATTCTGCAGACGCAGGTAGCGGATGATTTCTGCGGCGGTAAAGCGAAGAGTTCTTGCCGCCTTGCTCCGCGTCTCCGCGCCTCCGCGGTGAATTGATTTCTTCCCAAGCTCCACACTCCCACTCCTCCGGGCATCCAACCGACTATGGAGGATTCCCATGGCGGAAAAGCAATTATCCGGACTCAAAGTTGCCGTAATCGCAACCGACGGTGTCGAGCAGATTGAGCTGCTCGAACCCAAGAAGGCTCTGGAAGAGTCTGGCGCGCAGGTACTGGTGGTGGCGCCCAAAGAGGGGAAGATACAGGGCTTCAAACATCACGACAAAGCGGATCAGATTCCGGTTGACCTCACGCTGGACCAGTCCGATCCGGCTGAATTCGACGCAGTGCTTTTGCCTGGAGGCGTCATCAATGGCGACGCGCTGCGCATGGAGAAGAAAGCCCAGGAGATTGTCCGTCAGATTGACCGGCGAGGCAGCCCAATCGCCGTGATCTGCCACGGGCCGTGGCTGCTCGTTTCGGCCGGCCTGACCCGCGGCCATACCATGACAAGCTGGCCCACGCTGCAAGACGATATTCGCAACAGCGGCGCGGCCTGGGAAGACCGTGAAGTTATTCGCGACCGTAACTGGGTGAGCAGCCGCAAACCTGCGGACATCCCA
>JBLMYN010000296.1:0-7503 GCA_050258305.1 Actinomycetota bacterium | reverse complement strand
CCGCCTCATCGCCGGCTATCATGCGAAGCGCCGGCGCCGGAAGCAACTCCGGAAATGGCGGCAGCCCGGTAAATGGCAGCAGTGTGACCAAGCTTAAGGTCGAGGTGCTTCGCCTGGAAGGCCTGATCAAG
This sequence comes from Actinomycetota bacterium, assembly GCA_050258305.1. Classification (GTDB taxonomy): domain Bacteria; phylum Acidobacteriota; class Terriglobia; order Terriglobales; family Acidobacteriaceae; genus Angelobacter. The sequence goes on along the minus strand of JBLMYN010000296.1, from coordinate 7,372 downwards.
AAGTTGCAGGCCGAGCTCCATGCCGAGCGCGAGTACGCCCGATCACTGGAAGAGCACGTCAAGACGCTGCGAGAGATTGATTAGCGTCGCCTGCAGAGACCGCGTTTTGCCCTTTGGATCATTCCAGGAATGCCGCTTCTGAGCCGGTCATTGGTCGACCAAAGCTGAACCGCTGAGTGCTTGCGTTTACCCGGCAGCTCTCTTTGGGACAGCATTCTTCTTTTCCGGCATGGCAAACGGCTTTGCCTGAATTCCGCATTTTCGCGCGACCGTTACCGCGTTCAGCGCACTCTCCGGCGCCTCCTCGTGTTTGAAGAACGCGTACACCTCATGCCCGGCCCGGTGCGCATCCAGTTCCTGCGCCGCCTGGTTCAGGTCAGGCTGGCTGTATTCGGGCTCACGAAAACGATAGTAGAGGAAATTTGCAGTGGCCACTCTCGGTGTATTGATCTTCTCGCTTTCCGCCCAGCACAGCGCGGCATTCTTCTTTTTGAGGATCTCGAAAATTTGATCGTTGAACCACGAGTCGTGACGGAATTCAAAAGCAAACTGATAAGCCTGGGGAAGGCATTGCGCAAAGGATTCGAGCAGACCGGCATCGGCCTTCAAATTAGGCGGAAGCTGAAGCAGAACCGGGCCCATCTTGCCGGATTGGCGCATGGGCTCCATGCTCTGCAGGAAGAAGCGCATGGATTCATCGGCATTCTTGAGCCGCTTGAAATGCGTGATGGACTGGTGGGCCTTGGCGGCGAAGCGAAAGTCCGGCGGAGTGCAGCCGACCCAACCGGCGATTGCGCTCGCCGTCGGCATGCGGCGAAACGTGGCATTCAGCTCAACCGTGTTCAACTGAGTGGAGTAAAACTCCAGGAAGCGCTTCGACGGGAGCTTCTCAGGATAAAAAGCCGGCTTCCAACTTGCGTAAGACCATCCCGACGTGCCGATGTGCAGGTCCATTCCCGCAAGTATAGCGAAATCCGGTCCACTGCTGCCGCTGGTCACTTATAGAGCAGATATTTATTCCGCAGCGCACGAAAAGAGTCAAGATCAGCCTGCCAGTCTTCGGCAATGCTGCGCGGGTCCTGTCCTTGCCCGATCGCATCAAAGACCGCGTGGTTGCCCAGAAGCTCGATCATGCGGTCCATCTTCCAGTCGTTGGGATAAAGCTTGCGCAGCGCCACTGCCACTTCAATTCCGAGTTCGGGCGCGTCCAGCACATTGCGATCGGTCACGATGAGGTTGACTCCGCCGCAGGAGCGGCCCGAATAAGGTCCGCTCCTGGGAGTAAACGTGACGGGCACGAAGCGCACGCCGGGAATCAGGCGGGCATTGAGGTATTCGGCAAACGCGCGTGGATCGATGTAAGGAGCGCCCGCCAGTTCAAAGGGGGTATCCGTTCCGCGGCCGACGGCAATATTGGTGCCTTCAATCAACCCCACGCCAGGATAAAGTGCGGCTTCAGTCACCGAGCGCAGATTGGGAGATGGATTCACCCACACGACGCCGGTGGAATCGAACCAGTCACCGCGCAGCCAGCCTTGCATGGGAATCACCCTCAGCCGGGCTCCGATCTTTCGCTCTACGTTGAACATCTGTGCCAGTTCGCCGAGCGTCATGCCGTGCCGCACCGGAACCGGATAATAGTCAGTAAAGTTCTTGAGTTCCGGCTGCGAGACCGGCCCCTGAACAAAAGAGCCCGTGATGGGATTGGGACGGTCGAGCACAACCACTTCAGTATTCGCTTCGGCGGCTGCTTCCAGCAGATAACCGAGCGTGGTCTCGTAGGTGTAATAGCGCACACCGGCGTCTTGTATGTCCATCACCACCGCATCCAGCTTTTTAAGGATATCCACCGGCGGGCGCTTTTTTGCGTCAGTGTTGCCGTAGAGGCTGTAAACGGGAATTCCCGTAGCCGGGTCCCTGGAGTTGCCGATTTTGGTAGTGTCCTGTGTGCCAAAGAGTCCGTGCTCAGGGCTGAAAATTGCCGCCAGCTTTATCCCGGGCGCTGAGGCCAGCACGTCGATAGTGCGCCTTCCCTGGGAATCGACGCCGGTCTGATTCGTGAGAAGGCCGATCGTGATAGCTGGTTTTCCCTGCTTCAACGAGGCGAAGTTGTCCGCCTCAAGGACGTCGATCCCGGTCAGCACGTGACCGTTACGGGCGCTCAGGTGACGATCTGCCGAAGCCAGTTCGTTGTATCCGGTTATGGTCAGCAGTTTGTCTTTTGCTCGCGATGTCACATCCAGTTTCAGGGCTGCCGCTACTGCGGTGGCAACGCGGGACCGCAGAGAAATTACGGGTACGCCGGCCGCTCGTGGCCGCACCGTGTTGGTCAGCAGGATGATGTAGGTGTTGGTGTACGGATCGATCCACATCGACGTCCCGGTATAACCGGTATGGCCAAACGATCCTACCGGCAAAAGGGCGCCCCGGTTGCTGGAAAACGGCGAGTCAATGTCCCATCCCAGGCCGCGGACGTCCAGCGCATTCGGCGGCTGCTGAGGCGTTGTCATCTTTTCGATGATGTCGGGTGACAGGATCTTGCGGCGATCGATGAGCGCCTGCGCGTACAGCGCCAGATCGCCGGCGGTGGAAAAAACACCTGCATGACCGGCGACTCCGCCCATGCGCTCCGCCGTGGGATCGTGCACCTCGCCGCGCAGAATGTGTTTGTCATCAGCGGCCAGTACTTCCGCAATTTTCCGTACCCAGGACCGTGGCGGCAAAAACCTGGTGTGCGTCATTCCCAGCGGCTGGAAAACGTGGGCCTCGGCGTACTTGTCCAGAGACATACCGGACACGCGCTGCACCAGTTCCCCAAGTTCAATGAAATTTATGTCGCTGTAGACAAAACGCGAGCCGGGAGGAAACTGCAGCTTCTCTTCGTGGGCCATGCGGAACGCCGTATCCTGCCCTGACCAGGGTACGTTCAGTTCCAGGTCCGGCGGCAGTCCGGAATAATGAGTCATGAGCTCGCGGATGGTAATTGATTCCTTGCCGTTCATCCCGAAATCAGGGATGTAACGAGAGAGCGGATCTTCGAGACGTATCTGCCCGTATTGCAGCAGCCGCATCACGCTCGGCGTGGTGGCAACCACTTTTGTAAGCGAGGCGAGATCAAAAATGGTATCGATGGTCATGGGCTCGCGCCGCCGCCCGGAGAGTGCGCGATACCCGAATGCTTTCCGGTGAACTACATGACCGTTATGTCCCACCAGCAGGACCGCGCCGGTGATCGCAAGGTCGTCGACCTGATGCTGCACCAGGCCGTCCACCGGAGCAAAATTGACTGCCTTTTCCGGCTTCGGTTTTGGCTTCGCATTTTTGGGCGCGGAGAGTGAAGCGACAGAAGAAACACTAAGCAGCAGAACCGCGCTGAAAACGGCTAACCTGAACTTGACTGTCATCCTTGAATTGAGTGTGTTATAAACCGGAAACAAAAGCAACCGAGGAGGCTCTTGGATCACGTTACCAACAGTCTGCTACCCGATGCGTGTACCGGACAGGACGAGCGGTTTGAGCGGGCGTTTGCGGTGCTGGAGTCGGCGATCAAGCAACGCGTTTTTCCCGGCGCATCGGTTGCGATTACGCAGCATGCAAAGCTTGTCGTCTGCAAAGGTATCGGGTGTTTTACTTATGATCCTGGTTCAGCCCAGGTCACTCCGGAGACGGTTTACGACCTCGCCTCCGTAACTAAAGTTGTCGCCACCACCGCCGCATGCATGGTTCTGTTTCAACGGGACAGGTTCCACCTCGAAAAACGGGTGATTGATGTGCTGCCGGAGTTCGGCGCAGATGACATGCGAAGAGAGAAGGTTACGTTTCGCATGCTTCTGGCCCACTCTTCCGGGCTGCCTGCGTACGTGAAGCTGTTTGAAACGGCGGCCAGCCGCCAGGAACTGCTGCATCAGGCCGCCAGGATTGCGCTGACGCACGAGCCTGGGACGCACATGGAGTACAGCGATATCGCATTCATTCTGCTGGGCGAAGCCCTTGAGCGCATCACAGGCGAGCCCCTGGACGAGTTCTGTCGCCGAGAGATCTTCCTTCCCTTGCAGCTCCAAACGATGCTGTTCAACCCCAAGCCTGAATTGCTGGCACGTATTCCGCCTACGGAAAAAGACAGAACCTTCCGCCATCGCGTAATCCACGGTGAAGTCAACGACGAGAATGCCTGGGTCATGGGCGGCGTTGCCGGGCATGCAGGGTTATTCTCAACCGCGTACGACGTCGCCTTGTTTGCCGAATGCATGCTCCGTGGCGGAGCACCGTTGCTGGATTTACACACTGTGGAGCTTTTTACGCGTCGTGAAGCCACCCCTGCGGGCACCTGCTGGGCTCTGGGTTGGGACACGCCATCACCTCCGTCGCAGTCCGGAAGGTACTTTTCTCCCGGATCTTATGGCCATCTGGGCTTTACCGGTACGTCCTTGTGGATTGATCCAGAACGGCAGTTGTCTGTTACTCTGCTAACCAACCGGACGTGGCCGGATCGCAGCTCACATGCAATTAAACAGATAAGACCTGCTTTCCACGATGCCGTGATTGAAGCACTGAAGTGAAACACAGCCAAGAGCCTGACCAGCAACTCGAAACCGAACAGCAGAATCCCGTCTCGGCCGAACTCGACGCCAAATCAGCACTGGAAATTGCCCGGCTCATCAACGCTGAAGACAAGAGAGTTGCCGGAGCCGTACAGAGCGCGCTGCCGCAGGTTGCTCAGGCCATTGATGCTATCGCAGAGGCAATACGCGCGGGCGGACGCCTGATTTATGTGGGCGCAGGCACCAGCGGCCGCATGGCCGCGCTGGACGCGGCCGAGTGCCCGCCGACCTTCAACACCGATCCGAAGACTGTCCAGTTCGTGATCGCTGGCGGAGACAAGGCGCTGAGCCGTGCCACCGAGTTCAGTGAAGACTCGCGGGAGATGGGAGCGCGCGACCTGGCCAGGCGCAAGCCGGGGAAAAAGGATGTTGTGGTGGGCGTGACGGCCAGCGGCAAAACACCTTACACCGTTGCGGCCCTGAAATTCGCGCGCGAGAAGGGCGCGAAGACGGTGGCCGTGGTTTGCAATCCTGGTTCCGAACTCGGGCGAATCGCTGAGATTGAGATCGTTACCGAAGTCGGAGCGGAAGCACTATCAGGATCGACACGGATGAAAGCCGGCACCGCTCAGAAAATGGTTCTGAACATGCTAACTACAGGAGCCATGGCGCGCCTTGGATACATTTACGGCAATCTTATGGTGAATGTCCATACCAAGAACCGGAAGCTGGTGGATCGTGGCGTGGGCATTCTGGAGCGTGCAGCCAGCGTGGACCGCGCGACGGCCCGCCAGGCGCTGCAGCGCGCAGGGAACAGCGTGGCTGTTGCGCTCATCATGCTGAAGACCGGTCTGGATCGGGCGCAGTCGGCACAAAAACTGAAGTGCGCTAAGGGTAACGTCCGAAAGGCAATCGACAGCAGGTGATCGAAGCTCAGGGTAATTTAGAATGAAGAGTCTACAGACAAGTCGCGGGACCCGTTGCGCAGGCAGTCCAGCGAATCTGGTAAAGCCTGCGAGCGCGCTAAAGAAGGTTCCGCTGCGTGCAAAAGTACGGTTTGACGGCACCGCCGTTTATGTACCGGGAAACCTTATGGACAAATTTGTAATCCGCGGCGGCAATCCATTGCTGGGAGCAATCCGCGTCAGCGGCGCGAAGAATGCCGCGCTGCCCGCGATGGCAGCGGCGATCCTGACGGACGAGCCCCTCATTCTGGAGAATATCCCTGACGTGCGCGATATTCAGACGGAGCGCAATCTGCTGGTCTCCATGGGAGCCGAAGTTGAATTAGGTTATGGACGCGCGCATCATCGCACCACCATCAGTTGCCGCAATCTGGTAAACCCTGAGGCCGCTTACGAACTGGTGAAGACCATGCGCGCCTCCACGCTCGTTCTGGGACCGCTGGTTGCGCGCATGGGACGCGCGAGCGTTTCTCTGCCCGGCGGATGCGCCATCGGCGCCCGCCCTATCGACCTGCACATCAAAGGCCTGGAACAGCTTGGCGCGACCATTCGCCAGGAACACGGATACATTGAAGCTTCCGCTGACCGCCTGCGCGGCGGGCATATCGTTTTCGATAAGATCACCGTTACGGGGACGGAAGACCTGATGATGGCTGCGGCGCTCGCCGCTGGCGAAACGCTGATGGAAAATTGCGCTCGCGAACCTGAAGTCTTCGACCTTGCCACCCTGCTGAACAAAATGGGCGCAAAGATCGAGGGCGCTGGTACATCGACCATTCGAATTCAAGGTGTGAGCAGGCTGGGCGGCGCTCGTCATCGCATCATTCCTGATCGCATTGAGGCGGGGACTTTTGTGATCGCCGCAGCGCTTACCGGCGGCGATCTCACCGTCAGCAACTGCGATCCCGGCCATCTGAGCGCATTGCTGCAGAAATTACAGGAATGCGGAGTTACCGTCTCGACCAGCGCCGATTCCGTGCGGGTGAAAAACGGTCACCGGCTCAAGGCTGCTGATATGAGCACGGAAGAGTATCCCGGCTTTCCCACGGACATGCAGGCGCAATACATGGCCCTGGCCACACAGGCGGAAGGAACTTCCGTTATCACGGAAAATATTTTCGAGAACCGGTTCATGCACGCTCAGGAACTGGTGCGCATGGGGGCCAATATCAAGGTGGAAGGCAGCCGCGCCGTCGTACGCGGGCATACGCCTCTGAGCGGAGCTGCGGTGCAGTGCTCTGATCTGCGCGCATCGGCATCACTGGTGATCGCCGCGCTGGTTGCCGAAGGCGAGACTATCATCGACCGCGTCTATCATATCGACCGGGGTTACGAGCGCATTGAAGAAAAGCTTCGTGCCGCCAACGGCCAGATCCGGCGCATTGGAGAATTTCTGCCTAAACGCACGCAGGCGCCGGCCGGCGTAGCCTGACCAGTAACACACTTCCCTCAGAATCTTCCGCTTTGCGTAACGGCTTCCGGTGCGGTACAACTGGAGCTTATGAAATTCGGCAAGAAACTCTTCAAGCTGGCCGGCGAATACAGAGTCTCTCATGGCAAATCTTTCCGGCTCAAAGATTTTGATCCCGCTGACACGCGGGGGCTCCATTTGAAGGACCAGGCGGATGGGCTCTTGCAGCAAAGTATTCTCCGCCTTCAGGATATGCAGGACAAGCTATATGCGCAGGACCAGTGGGCTCTTCTACTGATATTCCAGGCCATGGATGCGGCTGGAAAAGATGGCGTGATCAAACATGTGATGTCCGGCGTGAACCCGCAGGGAGTTCAGGTCTCCAGCTTCAAGCAACCCTCGGTGGAAGAGCTCGATCACGATTTTCTGTGGCGGACAACATTGAAACTGCCGGC
>JBLMYN010000295.1:0-12715 GCA_050258305.1 Actinomycetota bacterium | reverse complement strand
AGGTCATCCGCCGTAAGCTTCGGCGCGCCGGGAAGGCTCGCTAAGGCTGCCTGGTGTTGCCATTCCGTTTCAAGTTTCTGCTGGCTGCGATACATGCCCCAATACTGGCCGGCAACGTATCCAAGGAGGCCGATCCCGATGAGTACCAGCAGGAGAGAGATGGTTCGACGCTGAAACAGGGCTGCTCGCCAGGCGCGACTTGTTCTCGGAATGGCGGAACCCCACTGCCTGAAGTTCATACCAACTTAGATGCAATCAGCCGCCTACGTGTCCCTGCGGCTTCCGAAATGTGCTGAAAGCAAATTTACGCAACCCCACACCCACGCCCATGCAGGAGAGCAGAGGGACAGGGCTGCTCGTGCCGGGCAAATCGCGTGTGGTGATTTCGTTGGGGAACGTACTCTTAATGGGTGCAACTGGTGGTCCAAACTCTCCGGGGAAGGAGCGTACACGTTGATCGATTAGACTGTTTGTGAATGGCAGCATCACTCACGCGCGCACAACTCCTTGGCTTTAGTGCACTCTGCATGATTTGGGGAAGCACATGGCTGGCGATTCGGCTGGTTGTGCGCGATGTACCGCCACTCGAAGCGGCGGGCATACGTTTCCTGGCCGGAGCCACCCTGTTGCTCGCGATCGCAATGGTCCAGAAACGCCGCTGGCCAACGGACGAGAGGCAATGGAATGCTCTTCTTGTCCTTAGCCTCAGTATCATGGCTGTGCCATATGGTCTGCTCTTCTGGGCGGAACAGTACGTTGCTTCTTCCATGACGGCCGTTCTTTTCTCGGCCATGCCGCTGCTGGTTGCGCTGTTCACTCCCTTGCTGATGCGCCGCAGCGTGCCACGCCGGGCTGTGCTCGCGTTGCTGGTCGGCTGCGGTGGCCTCGTTTTACTGTTCCCGGGCGGCTTGAGCGCCAGTGGTCCTGCGCTAAGGGGAGGCATCGCCATCCTCCTTGCCGTGATCCTGAGTGCATGGTCCATCGTCTACGCAAAGGCTCGGCTGCAGGATGTTGATCCGGTAATTGCTACCGGGATACAACTGCTGTTTGGGTCTGTCGCCCTTTTCTGGGGCACATGGGCCCTCGAACCGCGCAGACACGCCTCCTGGACCAGCACTGCAATGCTGGCCATGAGCTTCCTGGTTTTGTTTGGCTCATGCGCGGCTTTTGTCATTTACTATTGGCTGCTGAAAAGGATGCAGCCTTATCAACTGGCCACAACTAGCCTGATCACACCGGTGATTGCGGTGTTGGAAGGGGCCTTCTTCGCGCATGAACCTGTGCCGTTGCTGATGGTTGTTGCCATGGCCGTGGTTCTTGGCTCGGTGGGAACCGTACTATTATCCTCGCAGCAACAGAATGAGACCGGCAAAGTGCTGCTGGTTCAGGATTGAATGGCCTGAGCATGACGTGGCGGCGACATAGGATTTTTGCATCTTCAGCTTGGACAGACCGGAAATTCAGGACAACCGAATGAAAAACCTGCTTGCAATCGTGTTGCTGTTGACTACGGGAGCCTTTGCCCAAACCCCGCCACTTCCAACCGTATCCACCTTTTCCATTGTGGCGATTGATCCGCAAAACGGCGATCTTGGTGTGGCCGTGGCTTCGCGCTATTTCTCTGTGGGATCGGTTGTGCCCTGGGCAATGGCGAATGTGGGAGCCGTAGCTACGCAGGCGAACGTGAATGTCGGCTATGGACAGCAGGCGCTCGATCTGCTGCGGCAGGGCATGACCGCTCCTGAAGTGCTCAAAAAGCTGCTTGCGGACGACAAATTCGAAGGCAAGGACGGCCGCCAGGTGGCGATCGTGGATGCGAAAGGGAATATCGCCGCTTACACAGGCCCCAACGCGCCACATTGGGCCGGTGACCGGCAGGGAAAAACATGGTCCGCGCAGGGCAATATCCTGGTGGGGCCTCAGGTGCCGGAAGCCATGGGCAAGGCTTTCGAGTCCACGCAAGGCGAGCTGGCTGAAAAGCTTTACGCGGCATTAAAAGCGGGTGACGCTGCCGGCGGAGATGCCAGAGGCAGACAATCGGCGTCCATGCTCGTGGTCCGCAAAGGCGGCGGCCGTAATTTCAACAATGATCGCTACATCTACATCAACGTGGATGACAATCCCGATCCTTTCAAAGAGCTCAGACGCCTGCTCGACCTCAACCTTGCCTATAACTATCTCGACCAAATGTACAAAGCGCTGGAGATGAAGCCCATTGACGTGAAGCGCGCACAAGAAGGAGCGCAGAAGGCAGCCTCGTATGCTCCAGGAAAAGCCGCCATGCACATGAATCTCGCATTCATTGACTATCTCGCCGGTGACAAGCCGGGAGCGCTTGAAGAATTCGGCAAGGCGAGAGCTCTCAACCAGGCACAATTCGACCGCCAGTGGAAGGAGGAGGTTGGCTACGATCCGTTTAAACCCATGGCGGCGGACCAGGAATTTCTGCAAAAGCTATTTCCCAACGGAGTTCCTCAGGACCAGCCGAAATAGGCGTGGGGGTCTGAGTTGTCGGTCAACATCCGGCCGTGAGATGGCATACTCGTCGCGGCCAAGTCCTGCCAGGAGGCACGAGACTGGACCTCGATCCGGGCTGGACTGGCTGGAATCGTCCAGCCAGCCGCACGGTGTTGCATGCAATCGCCAGGCTCTCAGGGTTCAACGGAGAGAAACGGAACCGGCCCCTCAGAATATTCTGGCGGCACCTGATCTTTCTCCGGCGATGCGCAATAATCCTGCCAGGACGGAAACTGCGCCTGACGTTCCTCAATCACTTTGCGTGACGCGCCTTCACCGGAAGTCAGGAAGGCCAGGAACTTCTGCTGGATCTTCAAGTCACGATTGAACTCGTCGAGCCACAGGAACTGTCCCTCTTCATTGATTTCCAGGAACCACCAGCGGCCCTCGGCATCAATCGCGAAATCCATGCTCCCGAAGGTAATGCCGGCGCTTTTTGCGAACTCCAGGATTCCGGCTTCGACTTCCGGAGGGGTTTCAATCGCTCGCACTTCCACCAGGCCCTGCCCCGCATCCTGACGCCAGTCAAGCGCTCCTTTGGGGTTGTGCAGCGAGTACGAATAAACACTGGTACCCAGCAGAACGGTTCGCACGTCGAACTTTTTGACCACCATTTCCTGGTAAATCGCAGGAGCGTAGGTGAGAACCTCGTCGGCTGGAAGCTGATCCAGTTTGATTTCGAATGTTTCGGTTACGGCAACACCGCCACCGCCCTTTTGCCACACGTGGGGAAAGAACGCCTTGCAGATGGTGCGAACACCCTGCCGTTTTTCCAGGAAACCTCTGACCGCCTCGGGCGAATTGGACATCATGGTTTCAGGCACGTTCATGCCCGCGGCCTTTGCCAGCACAAGTTGCACCGACTTGTTGTTGATGAACCGTGACGCCGAATAGGGATTGATACAGCGTACCCCCAGAGGCCCAAAGAGATACATCACCGCCCAGGAAAACCAGCGGTATTCTCCTTCCGCGAATTTGCGGTCCGGTTCAGCGACTTTCGGGTTCGTGATTGGCTGGTTGGGACGGCGAATCCAGACCACGTCATCCGGTTCAAGGGTGTAGGGGCCAAGCGTCAACCGCGTGCTTCCATTAAAGCTGATTGTCGCCTGTTGTTCCGGACTCCAGCCCAGGCCGCTCCAGCATTCGACCGCGTAGCCTGCCTTTTCCAGTGCCCACTTCAGGGGCGCCGTGTGATTGTCATTGGCGTAAGCCAAAATTACGATTTTCATGTGTGTGTGTTCCTCAAATGCCTGAGAATGAAGCAGGTGGCTAAATCGGCCACCTGCTTTGCGAATCACGCAATTAGCACTCGCCAATGGCCGTATCGCCGTTCAGGAAATTCCCCTTGGTGTCAGCGATGCAGGGTGTCAGGGTATGCCGGGTGCCGCCGGTTACAGCATTTACTTCTTCCATGGTGAGATCACGTGCGCCAACGCGGCCAAGTACTCGATTGTCCTTGTTCATTGCTTTTCTCCTTTTGCGTGTTTTTAAGGCCATGGTGGTCCTTAAACTCTTTGGTTAAGCCCGGCGGGACCGTTGCTTCCTTGCTAGCACTCACCGGTATCGCCGTCAGCGAACTTGTCTGCCAGCACGGTGCATTTGGTCGCCGTATGAGATCCGCCGCTCACAGACTGCATCTCTTTCTCACTAAGTACGCGAGCCTGCATGCGCGCCAGTACTCTGTTGCCGTTTTGCATATCCCCTCTCACGAGCTCTCTTGCACAGAGGCCCAAACAGCATTGATATCATGGGCGGCCGGCAGTGCCGCCCCGGCGGACTAGCATTCTCCGAGAAAGGTATCTCCATCTCTTGCGCTACCAACGCCAATCGTGCATAGGGTTTTTGTGCTGATTCCGCCCATCACGATTTGCTTTTCAACATCAGTCAACTCGCGGGCCTGCAAGCGGGCGAGTACTCGGTTATCCTGCTTCATTTCGTTCCTCCTTGTTTTGAAGCTCGAGATCTGGAGTCCAGAAGCGCGAGCAAACAACCAATGTGGCAGGGCAGCCGGCAGAGCGGCCCCAATGCTGTTTAACACTCTCCCACGTCTCCATCGAGGGAGGTTCCGTTGAAGGTGCAGACCGTCTCAGTGCGGATTCCGCCAGTCACTTTTTCGGTTTCCTTCTCGGTGAGTTCGCGGGCTTGAATGCGAGCCAGTACTCTATTGTCGTTTTTCATGGATTTTTCTCCGTAGGTTCAATCGTCGAGCCATTACGGTCCCGACAAGTTAGCACGTCTCAGGGTCACCGTCTCCGCCAAAACCGGAAGCATTGGTAATTGTGCACACTGTATAAGTTATGATTCTGGCTCCCGCTACTACCTGAATTTCACTTTCGGTGAGGACGCGGGCCTGAACGCGAGCCAGTACTCTGTTATCGTTCTTCACGATTTCCTCCTTGCGATGATAATCGGGGCCATTGCTGGCCCCAAAAAAACTAGCACTCCCCGGGGTCTCCGTCTGCCAAAGCAGAAGGACTCGGAATCGTGCACACAGTCAGGGTGCGGACGGTTCCCCCGCTCACCGTGTGGATTTCGTTTTCAGTGAGGTCCCGTGCTCGAGTACGGGACAATACTCTGTTGTCCTGATTCATTAGTTCTCCTTTTTAGAGTTGGGGCCATTGCTGGCCCCAAAAAAACTAGCACTCCCCGGGGTCTCCATCGGCAAAGCTGGCGCCCAGAACTGTGCAGACTGTCGCTGTTCTGATGACGCCCCCGCTTACCACCTGAATTTCTTTCTCGGTGAGATCACGGGCCTGCGTACGAGCCAATACTCTGTTGTCCTGATTCATTCGTTTCTCCTTCTTTTTGATGTTGGGTCCATTGCTGGTCCCAAGCTTTATGAGCGGACTGGCGCCGATTTAGCCGATGTGCGAATCCGAATCGCTGTCACTGCAGCCATCGCCATCCCCCGGCCCGGTTACCGTTCCGGTAGCCATGATCGCGGTGCAAACCTCAGTATGAAGAGTCCCCGCGCCGTTGATGTACTCAAGCTCCGGGATGGTGATATCCCGCGCTCCGCGGCGACCGAGCACTCTGTTTTCCTTATCGCTTGCCATAGTTGCTCCTTTCGGTTTTGTAATAACTGGCCACGTACCTGCAGCCAGCTTTGTTGCGATGAATCGCCTGCTGCCGTTTCAAAACAACAAAGGTCGAATCATGAAGGTGGATGGCCGTGATCCTGCGGATTTTTGGGGCCATTGCCGGCCCCAAAATCCCGTTACCGGACTACTAATCGGTGTCACCACAGGCATCGCCATCTCCTGGCCCGGTTATCGTGCTGGTGGCCAGGATAGCGCTGCAGACATTCGTGTGTACGAATCCGGCGCCATTGATCTGTTCCAGCTCAGAGGTAGTGACTTCGCGGGCACCTCTCCGCACCAGTACTCTGTTCTCGTTACCGCTTGCCATAGTTGCTCCTTTTCAGTTGTGGGTTACTGGCCATCTAGCTGCAAGCCAGCTTTGTTGCACTGAAACCGCCAGCTAATACCTGCACGCAACAAAGGTCGATCATGAAAGTGAAATCGAATGACGTAACTCATCCGGCAGCTTTGACTCATGCCCTGCCCGATATCTATGCGGGCCCCGGACACTGCGTGTCCTCGTCAGTGCCGCCGCCGGGTAGATGGCTGAAGGTGATTTTGCAAGGTATGCCGGCTCCGTGGATAGCGGCCAGTTCGTCTCCGCTGAGTTCACGGGCGCCTCTCCGCGCAATGACTCTAGTCTCCTTGTGCTCTGACATAGGTTTCTCCTTTCGTGTTTTCAAACTGTTGATGTGAGTTGCCAGTGTGAGTTACTCCGGCAGGAGCTGGAACTTCTTCAATGAGTCCTGTTCGGGAGAGCAAGAGCACCCGGTCCGCGATGGCGACGGTATCAGGACGATGCGCCGCGAAGATGCGAGTGATTCGCAATTCAGCGAGCATGGCCGCGATTCGCTGCTCCGTGGGAACGTCAAGGTGGCTCGTGGCTTCATCCAGGATCAGAATGGAAGGCTGCTGGTACAGTGCACGCGCCAGCAGGAGCCGTTGTTGCTGCCCGCCTGACATGGCGCCGCCCATCTCGCCGATCAGCGTTTCATAGCCCATGGGCATGGCCATGATTTCATCGTGCAGGCAGGCCAGCATGGCGCATGCCTGAACGCGTTCCGGATCAGGTATGTCGGACGCAAAAGCAATGTTGGAGCTGATGCTGCCGGCAAAGAGTGAATCGTCCTGCAGAACAAAGCCGACTTTGCCCAGGACCGCAGCCCGGCTCGCACAAACGGAATGGCCATTGATAATCACGTCACCGGATTGAGGTTGCAGCAGACCGGCCATGAGCTTGAGCAGAGTTGATTTTCCCGCCCCGGAAGGTCCCGTGATGGCCACGCATTCTCCGGCGCGAACACGCAGGTCAACGTCCTTCAGCAGCCATGGATCGGCTTCCGAGTAACGGAAATTCAGTGACTTTACTTCAATGGCGACAGGCTGCGGTTCGCCTGGTTCAGGTTCCAGTTCCAGCGGCTCAGGACGCGCCTGCACAATGTCCGCAAGCCGTTGCGCCTGAATCGAGAGCATGCGGAACTCATAGCCGCGGTCCACCAGCGCAATCATCCTGGCCTTGAACAACTCCTGGTAAGCGACGAACGCGAACAGCATGCCGGTGGTGAAAGTGCCGCGCAGCACCAGCATGATTCCCAGCCAGATGACACCAACCGATTGCAAACCGAAGATCAACGTGTTGGCGGATTTGAACAGGATCGAGAGCCGCTCTGCGGCGACTTGCGCGTTGGTGGTATCCACCAGAAGGTTCATCCAGCGGCTCTTGCGGCTGTCTTCCCGGCCGAAAACCTTGATGGTGCGAATGCCGCGGAGGGTTTCAAGAAAGTGAGTCTGCTGCCGGGCGGAATTGATGATTTGCTCCTCCGTCCGCGTCCGCAGCCGCCCGTACATCAGGTTGCGCACCAGGACGTAGAGGCCCACGCTCAGCACCACCACCACCGCCAGTTCCCGGTTGTAGATCAGCATTACGACGAGAATGGAAATGGAGATGATTCCATCCAGCAGTGACTCAATAAAATTGTTTGTGAGCGTTCGCTGAATCGATTCTGCGGATTCAAAGCGGGACAGAATGTCGCCGAAATAGCGCTTCTCAAAGAAGGAGACCGGAAGCCGCACGAGATGGGAAAAAATGTTGGCGTACCACTGCAGCTTCATCGACGTCCCGAAGTAGAGCGTCGCCCAGCTTCGCATCCCGCCCACCAGAGCCTGCAGCACAATCAGGAGCATGAACCCGATGCCAAGCACGGGAAGCAGCCCGGGGTTGTAAGCCGTCGCAACCTTGTCCACAGCCAGCTGCAGGAACAGGGGGCTGAAGATGGCAAGCACCTCCAGTACAACCGCCAGAGCAAATATCTGGAACAGGGCTTTCTTAAGCCCGGAGACACGGCCGACCAGTTCACGCAGCCGGAGAGGACGAGACTCATCACGCGGCTTGAATGCCGGCGTGGGCGTTAGTTCCATGGCAACGCCGGTAAAGTGCGGGTTGGCCTCGGCGTAGCTCATCCTCCTCAAACCCATGGCAGGATCGTGCAGTACCAGGCCGCTACGTGTCGCTTTGGCCAGCACGACAAAATGCGTCATGTCCCAGTGCAGGATGCACGGGGTTTTCAGATAAGGGAGATCTTCGAGCTCCAGGCGCAGCGGACGGCAGGAAAACTCCATCTGTCCGGCGAATCTGACCAGATGGCCCAGCGTCGCGCCCCGCATTGAGATGGAGAAGCGCTGGCGCAGCGATTGCAAATCGGTTTGCAGCCCGTGGTAACCGGCAATCATTGCCAGACAGGCAAGTCCGCATTCGGTGGCTTCGGTCTGGAAAATTACCGGGAGAGTGCGCCGCAAGGGCGGTCTCTTTTTCAGTAGTTGCATGAGTTGTCAGATTTTCACAATGCCGCTGCTCCGATCAGCCAGCGAAGCAACGGTCTGCGCTCCAATGGAAACTCAGCGTCCAGTTTCGCTCCCGGATGTAATCGATCCGCCCCAGGGGGCAGCGAGTTCAGTGAGATAGCTACGGTGACCTCGTAGACAGGTCCCGGTATGGCCAGATCAGGGGAGGCAGAGCCGGCGGCAGGGTTCGCTACCGGTCTGACGCCAACGACGATGCCTGACAGCGAAGCGCGATGTGACGAAAGCGGCCAATGCACGGTCAACCGCGAGCCCGGGTGGATATTCTGCATCCATTTTCCGGGTGCATAGAATGTGGCCTTAGACAAAGCGTCCTTATGCCTGGCTGTATCAGTCGCAATTGACGAGATTGATCCGGACACGGTCGCTCTGGGCTCGTACTGGGAGAACAGCAGGAATCCCAGTGCACATGTGATCACTCCGCCGACCAGCATCAGGAATGCGGACGAAGAAAATGGACGAATTGACAGGATCTCACCCTGCAACTTCTCTCGTGCCGCCAAAGCTTCAGGACGGAACAGGGGCAATGCCTGAGGTGACTCCGCATTGTTAATCGCTGGTTCCATGCTTTTGCGTGGTGGCGATCATCCCACTCATCCTACGCCGTCCGCTCGAAAAATTATAAGAGTCATCTAAAAATCGATCTACTCAGTTCCATTTTGAAACTACACTGCCCTCGTTTTTGTGCATTCCGGTTCTTCTCAGCAAGCGCGATTTGTTAGGGATCACGGCCGTATTTTCATCGGTCAAAGCCTGCTAAACCATCCGGAGTCTTTGGGTTGCGTTACCTGGATCTGGGAGCGGGACAGCACCGCGTGATAATCTCAAAGCCCGGAGGCGAATAGACCTCTGGGAAACCGGGAGTGAAGAGTAAGAGCCGGATGGATGGACCCTCAAAAGTCGGACTGGCCCGGGAAGGGGATGAGGACAAGCGCCCCTCATCCATGAGTTTAGACCGGCTGAATCAATGGCTGGCACTCTTGCTGCAGCGCGGCGGCAGCGATCTCCTGCTGGTGAGCGGAGCGCCTGCCTGCCTCCGCGTTAAGGGGGAAGTGGTAAACCTGGATATGCGTCCGCTGCAGAGTGCGGAGATCGAGAGCGCCGTTCTGCCGGCTCTTTCATCGCACGCGGAGCGGCAATATCAGGACGCGCAGATCGCCGACTCTTCTTACCGCGTCAATGGACTGGGACGCTTTCGCATCAATTTGCATCATGAGCGCGGGAGGGCCGCAGCCGCCATACGCGCATTGCCCACCAGAATTCCGTCACTCAGAGAGCTCTCGCTCCCTCCGGGGCTGGAAGGCCTTACACGCTTGCAGCGCGGCCTGGTGCTGGTGGGCGGGCAGGCAGGTTCGGGAAAGACCACGACGCTGGCCGCCCTGGTACATGAGATTAACCGCAGGGATGCGCGCCATATTCTCATCATTGAAGATCCCATCGAATATGAACACGCCAATCTCCGCAGCGTAATTGAGCAGATTGAGATCGGAACCGACGCGCCGGACTTTCCCACGGCACTGCGCGCCGCTTTGCGGCAGGCGCCGGACATCATCGTGGTGGGCGAAATGCGTGATCCGGAAACCATGCGCATCGCCGTCAGTGCAGCCGAAACCGGACATCTTGTATTTTCAACTGTTCATACCACTGACATGGCTTCCACCGTGTCGCGTATTTCGGACTCTTTCCCGCTGGAGCGCCAGAATACAATCCGGCAGGAGCTTTCCATGGCACTGGCTGCTGTGGTTACGCAGATTCTGGTGCCGACAAAGACAGGCGTGCAGGTGCCCGCAACAGAGCTGCTGGTCATGAATTACGCGGCCCGCCAGCATGTCCGGCGGAACGCTCTTCAGCACCTGCACCAGGAAATTACCATCAGCAAGAAGTCAGGCTCGTTCAGCCTGGAGGAATCGCTGGTTGAACTGGTGGCGCAAGGCCTGATCACGCGTGACGATGCCCTCCTTTATGCCATTCATCCGGATGACCTGGAAGCCCTGTTGCGAACCCTGGGACACCGGTGAGCAGTGGTCTGCCCTTTATTTCCGCGGCAGAACCAGCAGTTCTGAGCCGGACGCCTGCGGCTGAGCAGGCTTGATGCTGTCCTGCCGGAGGCTGGGTGCATGCCGTGTTTGCAGCCGGTTCATCTCATTTGGTTAAGGTGCGCTACTCGGGATAGACTTTTCTTATACGGTGTTGCGAATCATGGAGGTTAAAAGAAGTCATGAAGTTGCGGTATGGAGCACTGGTCCTGGGACTCTTCCTGATAAGCGCCCTGGCGTGGTCGGATACGCTCGAACTTAAAAACGGGAGCGTGATCAAGGGAACGTACGCCGGCGGGTCGGAGACGGAAATCAGCTTCCGTGTAGGTTCTTCAATTCAGAAATATGCAATCGTTGATATAGCCTCGCTAACGTTTGATTCGAGGAAGCCCGCGGTACAGGCCGATAACGAAGGCTTCGCTACGCGGCAATCTGAGCCTCCATCGTCGGAGACCATGGCAGAGGAGCCCTCCGGAGCATCAGCCGGCCCCGACGACGGTTCGGCTAAAGCACCTTCCCGCTGGCTGACGGTTCCCGCCGGTACACGTTTGCTCATCCGGACTGTTGACGCCGTGGACTCGGACCGGAACCAGCCCGGTGACAGATTCTTATCCTCGCTTGAGGAGCCGCTCTACGTTGACCAAACGATGGTCGCGCCCAAAGGGACATCCGTCTATGGCCGGCTTGAGCAGGTGAAGCAGTCTGGACAACTTGTGGGCAAAGCCCAATTACGGCTTGCACTTACCGGCATTGTCATCAATGGGCGGACGCTTCCACTTTCAACCGGCGACTATGAAGTTTCCGGAAAGTCGCGCGGGGCAAGCACCGCCAAGAAGGTTGGTGGCGGGGCGGCCATCGGAGCGCTCATTGGCGCCATTGCCGGCGGCGGCAAGGGCGCGGCGATAGGGGCCGGGGTGGGCGCTGGAGCGGGGACGGCCGTGCAGGTTATGACTAAAGGAGATCAGGTACACGTTCCCAGCGAGACATTGCTCGAATTTTCGCTGGACCAGCCCCTTACGATCCCGAATTCCGGGCCGGCCCAGTGATGGGTGCCTTCCGGCAGCAGGTGTGGTAGACTGGAGTCGCGTTAGAAATTCAAGTTCTGCAAGCTGCTTCTCTTCTGCACCTGCTGACACACTCGATATTTCCAGCGTTAAATCAACATCCAGGAAAACTAAGAAAATGGAACAAGGAACAGTTAAGTGGTTCAATGCCGCTAAAGGCTTCGGCTTTATCACGCGTCAGAGCGGGGAAGATGTGTTTGTGCATTTCTCCGCCATCCAGAGCAACGGCTATCGCAGCCTTGAAGAAGGGCAGGCGGTTGAATTCACGGTGACCAAAGGCAAGAAGGGCTGGCAGGCAGAAAACGTCAGGGCACTCTAGCCTTCAGCAGGGCTCTAATTTCCAAAGGCGGTCTTCGGGCCGCCTTTGTTGTTTTGGTGAAGGGTAGCTGCACAGATTGACGCTCAGCTTCGGGTGCTTGTGAGGCTTATAATGAGCGGAATGCGGCCGCACCCGCAGCTCGGTACTGAGGCGGATTGCGCTGCCAGGCAGGCTTACCCCCGTGAAGACCCTGCTCTCCATGATGCGGATATTCCATTACGTGGTGGGCATTACTGCGCCTGACAAAAAGCACGAGAAGCAGACGTTTTTCGTCTGGATCGGCGTGGGCATCATGCTGCTTTCTCTGGCACTGCTTTTTACGTTGTTTATCACCCGCGAAATCCTGCAATGAGCCATGCCGTCTTCCAGGCGGCGATCATGCCGCCGCTTTTCCGGGTGCACCGTCGAGAATAGCGCGAATCTGTTTTGCGTATTCCGAGCTCTCGCGGTCTCCGGTGACCAGCTCAATCTGCTTCGAGCTGCTGATGCCAAGGTTGAGCTGAACTGCGCGAGCAATCTGTTCCTGCTCAAAAATAGCTCCGCGGCTTACCTCTTTGGTGGTCCCGTAATAGCGCAGCAGGGCGACGCCGACTGCATCCACCGCAATCCTGTCTGTTCCGGCGAGGACTACATTGGAGTTGACCAGCCTGCCTGCTTCCGGTCCTCCATTCGTGAACGCCTGAACTCCATCGAGAACGATCAGCTCCGGACGGTAGGCCGTGTTGATTTCCGCGATCATGCGCCGCTGGTCGGGCGAAGAATGCAACTCGCGCATGAAGTTATAACCGTTTCCGGGTACGGTTTTCGCTGCGAATCCAACTGAGTTCTTCAGGGAAAGAG
>JBLMYN010000294.1:0-6501 GCA_050258305.1 Actinomycetota bacterium | reverse complement strand
GGATCGGTTATGGCATCAGATGGAACCGATTCGTGTAAGAATTCCTCTGCCCGCGAATCGTGTTGTTGAGTAAGAATTGAGCCGTCGCATCGGAGGAGTGAGAATTTGATGATTGACACGTCTGGATTGAACGGATATTAATAAGGGCCTTCCCCTGTTGAAAGCCGCAGGAGTCTACCCGACAATGACATCTTATTCTTCAGGCGAGAGTGACCCGGCGACCAGCGAGGCCCAGCTTATTGCGGAATGTAAGGCGGGCAAGCGCGAGCGTTTTGAAACCCTGGTCAGTCCGCACCTGCAAAGCATCAAGCTGATCAGCTATTCGATACTGAAGAACAGCCATGACACTGATGACGTTGTTCAGGAAACAATTTTGAAGGCCTATCTGCATTTAGATCAGCTCCGCGCCGGCGAAAGCTTTAAGGCATGGCTGTTGCGGATTGCCGGGAACGAAGCACGCATGCGGATTCGCAAGGACAGAAGACACCTTTATTCATCCGTAGAGCAGGACATCAATGAAAAGCCCTTTCAGCCGCGCCAGTTTGTCGAGTGGAGAAACATTCCATCTGAGGACCTGCAGCGTGATGAGGTCCGTACCGCACTGACAGCTGCGCTGGCCTGTCTCGAGGACGGCTATCGGGAGGTTTTCGTGCTCCGGGATGTGCAACATTTGAGCGCGGCGGAGGCAGGCAGAGTACTGGGCATCTCCGAAGGAGCCGTTAACACAAGGCTTCACCGGGCGCGGCTACAGATGAGAGAACACCTGACACCTTTTTTCAAAGCGCCGCGGCCAATGTCCATGACTATGCCACTTAAGATGATGCTTTTGATGGGAAAAACCTGGATGCGCAAGACGATCAGTTGCCGCCATGTGACCAATCAGCTTTCCAGCTACATTGACGGCGAACTGACGCCCGAGATGCGGAACAAGATTGAGGAGCACCTGCGGCTTTGCGATCGCTGTTCCGTCGTTCTCGATACCACTCGCAAGCTGCTCTATGTGGCGGGAGATGAAAAGGTCTTTTCTGTTCCATTTGAATGCAAGATCGATTGGCAAAACATCATGGGCGACTCATTGAAGCAAAAAGGAACGGGCCCGGGCTAGCACGTTCCGGCTCGGTTTGACCTGGCCTTTCCGAATTCTCTCCGAAGAAGCTCATTCCAGTTCTCATCACAGTAGAAGGGAAAATCGAATACGTGGTCATCCGCCACGATATAGAGCATTTTCTGGGTACTGTCGAGTATGGCGGCGCAACGGTCACAGACTCGCACGTGTTGTTCAATCTGAATGCGGAGGTCCGGTGCAAGATTGCTTCCGAGGCAGGTTGCGATGATCCGGATCGCTCTTCTGCAGCTTATCGTATTCCTGAGGATTTTCCTGCCGATCAACTTCAGCATCTTCACGGAGACTGGTCTCCATTTTGTTGTTTCCTGCCGAAACAGGGGCGCCAGCAGTTCCCGCATCTGCAACCGTGCCCTGCGCAGGCGAGTGTTTACCGCGGCTTCGGTCAGCCCGAGCAATTCTCCGGTTTCGCGGGCGCTGAGATGCTCCACATCTCTTAAGACAAAGACCTGGCGGTAACCTGAGGCCAGCGAATCCAGCGCTGTGGTCAAAGCCTGCCGGATCTCTTTCTGCTCCAATTCCTGAGACGGGATGTTGCGCCAGTCCAGATATTGCCGGGGCATGAACTCTTTGTCTGCATCTGGACGGTGTTCGATCGGTTCAAATAGTTCCTGCCGATGGCGCCGAAGTCTTTGGCGAGAAGCATTGATCGCGATCTGAAGCAGCCACGGCTTCAAACGGTTTGCTTCTCGCAACTGGCCGATATTAGCAAAAGCGTTAAGGATGGTTTCCTGGACAACTTCTTCCTGGTCCTGCTTTAAGTGCAGGATGGAATGGACGGTTAAGCGAATGCCCTGGAGATGCGGCTTAATGAGAGGGAGAAAGCTTTCCAGATCTCCCAATTGGCACTGGGTCAGCAGATCTTCGGGAGTATGTGGATCCCGCAGTTGGTCTTCTGCCATGATGGATTATCCCGGGATCGAGGAACATTTGCCTGGGGAAAGCCATGTACGATTAAATCTCCATTGGCTCGTACGTGCTGTGATCTTCATCACCAACGCTCGTTGAAGAGAACGACAACCTTATTGTCTTAGGACCCGCGTGGTCGCGGTGTGTGTCGGAAGGCAGCGCCATCACCAAAAATATTCTCAGTTGCTGAAAGATTTTCTGATCACAGCAATCTTTGTACTTAGACCCGACTTCCGGCTAATTTGACTTGCGTTCCTATGCGAGCTGCGAGATAGGTGAAGTGTAGACCTAGCGTTCCGGGCAGAACGGCATGCCTGAACATGAACACACTGAAATTTGGCTCTCATTGTGATCGTTATCACACTCGAAGGTGCAGGGAGTAGTTCA
The DNA here is from genome assembly GCA_050258305.1 of Actinomycetota bacterium. Taxonomy (GTDB): domain Bacteria; phylum Acidobacteriota; class Terriglobia; order Terriglobales; family Acidobacteriaceae; genus Angelobacter. Next base: position 4,082 of record JBLMYN010000294.1, on the reverse strand, counting down.
CAATTGACGGCAATTAGCAAGCCATTGAGGAGAAGGACCACGCGTCGAACTGGCTTCATCGTCCCAGGTGATTCGCCCTATACAAAACAACGAGGGTATAAGGCACATGATTTCCGTGGTCAGAACAAAAACAGATGTTTTGCAAAACAAATCACGAGACAGAATTGACGATCTTGTTCCACTGGATACTTCTGTCGAGGATGTTTGCCAGTTTTCCATCACATCGACCATCACAAAAGGGCTGGCCCGACTCCGCGCTAATCTCGCCGTTGACATGGCCAGTCTGTTTCTGCTGAGTCCTGACTCTCAGCACTTTCATCTTTGCGCATCTGACGGGCTGCCTCAGGTGAATCATACGGTGTGCCTGGGCGTTGATGATCCTTTTGCGAACTGGATCGTTGCCGCGGGAAGGCCAGTAGCGCTCCATGACCCGTCTCCCTTCGCACAATCCGATCTCTTTACGGGCGAGCATTTCAGGTCAGTGTTCGGCACGGCTCTGCGCCTGAATGACCGCGTCGTTGGGTTGCTGTGCCTTGTGGCGCGCGGTGAGCGGCGGTTTAGTGAACAAGATGGGGCGCTCCTCGAGCTTGCTGGTGATTGCATGGCTCTGCAGCTTGACTGCACATCCGTTCGTCAGAACTACCGCAAGGCACAGAACGACCTTGCTCGGCAGCATGCCCGAATGAGGATGTTGCTTGATATTAACAATTCTCTCGTTTCCAAACTTGATATCGGTGATCTGTTTGCCGCAATTTCGGAATCACTGCGGCAAGTCACCCACCATCGCTACAGCCAGATTGTTCTTCTCGATCACAAGAGCAATCGACTGAAGGTCGCCGCCGTTGATTTTCCCAATGGAAAAGGACTGATCCATGAGGGCCTGGAGGTCTGCTTTCAAGGGTCTCCGGCCGGCATCGTCTATACTTCGCGTGAACCGTTACTCATCACGCAACTTGAGAAAGAGATGTTTCCGTCTGAGATCACCGATTGTCTGCTTGGTGAGGGCGTACGATCAATCTGCCTCGCGCCGCTCCTTCGGCATGACCGGGCTCTTGGAGTCATCAGTATTGGAAGAGCGGAAGGATCTCCATTCACACCGTCGGATCTCACCTTGCTGAGCCAGGTCGCCGACCAGGTTGCGATCGCAATTGAGAACGCTTTGGCTTTCGCGCAGATTGAAGAATTGAACAGTCGCCTGTCCAAAGAAAAGCAATATCTTGAAGAAGAGCTGCGGGCGGAGGGCTTTTCCAATGAAATGGTGGGTACCAGCGGCGCCATGGCAGACGTGATGAGACAGGTGCACACGGTGGCGAGCACTTACGCAACGGTATTAATTGTCGGTGAGACCGGGACCGGCAAAGATCTTGTCGCGCGAGAGGTGCATCACCTGAGCGGTCGTCGTGAAGGCCCATTCGTAAAACTGAACTGCGCTGCAATCCCTGCCACCTTGCTGGAAAGCGAGCTTTTCGGCCATGCCAAAGGCGCTTACACGGGAGCGGTCTGCAGGCAAATCGGCCGGCTGGAAATGGCTGACGGTGGAACCCTGTTTCTTGATGAAATTGGCGAATTGCCGCTGGAACTGCAGCCTAAACTCCTTCGTGTTCTCCAGGACAGGCAATTTGAGCGTCTTGGAGAAACCAAGACACTGAATGTCAACGTGCGTCTGGTGGCGGCGACAAATCGCAACCTGGCCGAGATGGTGAAGAAAAACCAGTTTCGCAGCGATCTCTACTATCGACTGAATGTTTTTCCCATCTCCGTACCGTCTTTGCGGGAGCACAAGCAGGATATTCCTGCTTTGGTGCGTTATTTCACAGCGAAGTTCTCCCGGCAGCTTCAGAAACATATTCACACAATTCCCAAAGCTGCCATGAATGCGTTGCTGAGCTGGCACTGGCCGGGTAATATCCGGGAGCTGGAAAACCTGATCGAGCGCGCGGTGATCCTTTCCCGAGGTCCCGCTCTTGAAATTCCTCCAATCGGGACTGTTGAACCCGTCGACGATTCTACATTGCACTCGGCGGAGCGCCTGCATATCCTTCGCATTCTTCAGGAGAGTGGCGGCCTGATTGGTACCCCACAGGGGGCTGCCGCCAAACTCGGCTTGAAGCGAACTACCCTTTATGCCAAGATGAAGAAGCTTGGCATTTCACGCAACACTTTGAGACAAACTACACGATTGGAATGACAACCTTTGACCGAGAAGAGACCGAACTCTACCAGACTCACTCAGTGTTTCGGTTCGTGCACCCAGGGACAATAGGCACCGTGGGCCGGCTCAAAGCTGCGGTTTATCAACTGCATTGAAGGGCTCGACCAATAGGATCGAGCAATGCTCAGATTCGTGAGCGCCCCGGAATCAGCGAATAGTCCATACGTTAGCCGCAGCTTTCTCGCGTGCCGCGTTGCGCTCGCGCCCAGACTAAGTAGCTCCATGGTTCCGCGATTCCGCCAACCGGCAATTGTTCTGCGCCTGTACTTCGCAGATGATTGCAACCTGAATGCGATCTCATCCTCTATTTGTGCCGGCGTCATTTTACTGACACGACGTCATTATTTTGTTCATTGGTCATCATGGTTGAAATCGCATGGCGGGCTCAAGAAGCACATTCAAGCCTCACAGGTTCATTCCAATGCAGCGCTTACAGGCGAGCCTGGACATCCAGCATCTTTGGTCAATCGCTTGCAATACACGAGTGCCTGAAACAGTGGATCTGTGACAGGAGTTCGCATTTCAACTGCACACAAAGAAGTGAGGGAGAAACTATGTTTAACAGGCGCGATGTCCTGAAGATGGGCGTAGCTGCTGCAGGCACAGGTTTGGCCTCCAGGTTTGCTCGAGGCCAGACACCGCAGAGCGGACTGGTATTCCCGCAGACATTTCAACCCAGCTATGTTGCACAGCCCAGCCCCCCGGCGACGCCTTTCGTAGCGCCGCTCAACGTGATGCCGATCGCAAAGCCGGTGCCTGCGTCCGCGCTGGTCCCAGGACCAGATCCTCTGGCTCACCAGCGCTACGCGCAGTATCCGCCGCAGAAGTTTTACATCCAGCACATCAATGAGTTCCGCTGGCACTATCACCCGGAACCCCCGTATGACCAGGGATCCTGGAATTATGGCTTCAATGGCATTACGCCGGGCGAGACCTTCATTGTGAATTATGGCGAACCGATCCTGGTGCGTCGCTACAACGACCTGCCACCGGTCGGCGCCGGCAATGTGGGCTTTGCCCTGCCTTCGGTCACTATCCATACGCACAACGGGCATCAGGCCTCAGAGAGCGACGGCATACCGCAAGACTATTTCGATCCTGGCGAGTTCTGGGATTACCACTACGTAAACTTCCCGGCCGGCAATGACCCCGCAGAGACGATGACCACGTTGTGGTACCACGATCATCGCGAGGATTTCACCGCGCCAAACGTTTATGCAGGCCTCTCAGGGTTCTTTCTGTACTTCGACAGCCTTGACAGCAACAACGAGAATGATCCGAATCCGAATGCGTTCCGGCTACCGAGCGGCAAGTATGACGTTCCCCTGATCATGCACGACATCATGTTTGATCAGAACGGCCAGTGCGTGTGGGACTTTTCCAATCCCACTCCGAACTCATCGGGCCAGCCGACAGAGAACTACACGACCTTTGGGATGATCGGCGACCGCTTCACCGTGAACCGGACGATTCAGCCCTACTTCCAGGTTGAGCGTCGCAAGTACCGCTTCCGCATTCTCAACGGCGGTCCGTCCCGTCTCTACAACCTATTCCTCCAAACCGACAGCACCAAGCTGGGCTCAAAGCTTGGCACCCATTTTGTGGTGTTGTCGATTGACGGCAATATGTATACGGTCCCACGGATTCAGGACAACATTGAATTGTGGGTTGCGCAAAGGTCGGACGTGGTGATCGATTTCTCGTTCTTTGCACCGGGCGACCACGTCTATCTGATGAACCGGCTCGCCATGAAAGAAGATGGTTCCGGTCCCAATGGCAGGGATCTGGACCCGGGCGACCAGATCATGCGCTTTGATGTGGTGGAGCTGCAAGGCGTCGACAACAGCCGCATACCGCTTCAGCTTCGTGC
>JBLMYN010000293.1:0-9923 GCA_050258305.1 Actinomycetota bacterium | reverse complement strand
TCCAGGAAGCTCTTGGAATCGTCGCGGGAGATTGCGCCGTGGCGGAAGTTGAATTTGTACTGCCCATGGACATCGGCCAGGTCAACCTCCGTCAGCAGACGGCCCTGTTCGGCCATTTCCTGGTACAGCGGCGTGCCGGGAACCGGCGTGTAGAGCATGAACTGGTGGAAGTCGGTCTGGTAGCTGACCGCGGATTCGATTTCATCCAGGATGTTGCCCGGCGTGTGGTGCTCCAGTCCGATAATCGTCGAGCCCTGCACTCGTATGCCATGCTGGCGAAGCTCCCGCGTGAGTTGCCTGATGTCCGTACCCTGCAGCTTGCTGTAACTGGACGTGGGAGATTCCAACCCCATCCATACCCAGGAAATGCCGAGTTCGGCCAGTTCCAGCATGGTGTATTTCTGGATCGCATTGGCGGAAGCAAAGACCGAGAATTCCCAACTCTTGCCCGCCTGCTTCATGAGTTCCAGCAGGCGCATGGCGCGTTTGCGGTGAAGTAGGAAGTTCTCATCCATCACAAAGAAGGAGTGCACTTTGAGCTCAGATTCAATCCGGCACATCACCTCAAACAGTTCATCGCCGGTCTCGTAAAAGTTGATGAACTTTCCTTTGCCGCCAAAGAAAGCGGACGTGGTACAGAAGTTGCACCCCATGGGGCACCCCACTGACGGGATGATGGTTGCTGCCGTCCCGCCCTTCCGCTGCGGAAGGCGCACTCCCATGATGCGAGTCTGGAGACCGGAAACGATGGCAGGATGGCGAGTGGGCGCGTGCTCGTCTTCTCCCAGGTACCGGCGCATCCAGGAAATACCTTCTCCGCGCACGATGTGGTCGGCGTCGATCATCGTTTCCAGGCCGGGAATGGCAGTTACGTGTCCGCCCACCACGATCACCGAACCCGGCGATAGTTCCCGCACCATTCGGCACATCTCTCTGACCTTGCGAACGTTCACGATGATCGAAGAGATACCAACGATGTCGTAGCGCTTCGTTACCAGTTCCCGGGCAAAGGCTTCGCGCGTGGGAAAATCCAGCACGCTGCAGGGTGCGGAAATGTTGGCCTGAATCAGCATGATGCCCCAGGAGCGATGGAACATCCGCAGCGAAAAGCTCCCTTGCGCACGGGTGACCTGGTTGTGATAGAGCTCCATGGGATTAATGGAACGGCTGCCAAACTCGTCATCTTGCGCATAAGGGCCGAAGACTGAACTCAGCAGGATGCGTGCGCGACTTCCCTTCGGGTGAGTTTCCATAAGTTTCCCTGCAGCCTACCCCCTCGAGAGAGTTTTTCGCAGTGATCTTGAGTCACATTACAAAACTATTACATGAGACCGGGAACAACCTGCTGAGAACAAAATCGTCCCGAGGCACAGCTAGTTGTGCGGTTGCTTCCGTTCGAATACCAGCACATTCGGCCTGTCGCGGCCGACAATGTGCAGCGTGACCGTCAACATCTTCAGATCGGCGGAGAGCGCAAACTCCTCGGTATAGGTCACTTTGCCGCCGGCCTTGTGGGTGATCAGCAGAGTGCGCCCGCCCGCCCTCCGGATAGAAGAGAAAGCACTTCGCTTTGCGTCCGGCCCCTCGGGATAGTCGTTCCCGTCGAGCTTCAGGTTTTTCGTCTTGTGATCCCACGGAGTAATGAAGGAGAGGCCGTCGCCCTGAAATTCCGTTACGTGCATCAAAAAAGGCGAGTTCATCGTCTCCTTGACGCTCTGCCAGTCTCCCGTGAAGCCCGATCCTCCACCAGCGCGCTGGTAGACGTAATCCATGCTGAGCGTCGAACCGTCGGACTCGAACCCGCGGTAATAATCCTTGAGCATGCTGCCATCCTTCGAAAGCTTCCACGTCGCCTTGAGCAGCAACCGGCCGTCTTTCTTGCGCTGAACAATCCAGGTATCAGGAGCTTCCGCCTTCACCGACAGGAGAGTCCCGCCATAGCCGCCCGGCTGGTCGCTCCCATCCACCACGATCGTCTCGGCGCCTCCGCCAAAATCAAACTTGTACTTGTTGCCGCCTTCACTCTGAACTTTCATCTCGTCGGGCATTCTGCTTCTCGATGGGTCAAGCTTCCACTCGCCGGCGAAGGGGCTTTGCAGCGCCGATGCCACGCTCGCCGCCACACAAACCACCGGCAGGAATTTTAAAATTCGATTCAACACACACACCTCCTTGGCTCTCGTCCAAGCACGCCGATCGCCAACCTGCGCCACGCGCCTGCCCACTCTGGATCATCAAGGTGTTCCATGGTTCGGTCATTCGATTGTCTTTGTTTTTCAACGCCTCGCTCTACAAGAGTACCGTCGTCCACAACCTCAGCTTCGCGCGCCCCTTTGTTCGAAATCGAAAAACACTGTCCGAAACCGAACGCCTGCAGCTCGCGGGTCCGGCCCTGGAGAGAACCTTGAGTCGATAACTCAGGAAGTCGAATATTGTTTCCGCGATGCAGGCGCCTTCAGGCGCCAGACAGTTCAGCCCAGGGCGAAGCCGTGGGTAGGCTATCCCAGATCACACAAGCGCCTTCAGGCCGGGTCTCCCGGCATCATCCTGAACCCGCGCATGACACAGCTTTCCTGATTGAACTGCTTTCGCGCGGGTGAAGGATTGGCTCCGTTGCTGTTTCCGGAAGCCTCGACAACCAACGGGATGACATCTATAAAACCCCAATCTGTATGAATCGCGCTCGTTCTGGGCAGAGCAGACCTTGGCGGCTTCCAAACGTTTCGCCCTTGACGTCCTATCCATAGATGATCTATATTTACCTTCTATGGCCACCAGATCTGAACTCCTGCCCGGTACTCTCGACATGCTGATCCTCAAAACGTTAGCGCGTGCGCCCATGCACGGTTATGGTATTGCGCTCGCGATCAAGCGCCAGTCCGATGACGTGCTGACGGTGGAAGAAGGGTCTCTCTACCCGGCTCTACAGCGATTGCTGTTGCAGGGCTGGGTCAAGGCCGAGTGGAAGATTACCGAAACCAAGCGGCGCGCCCGCTACTACACGCTGACCGCAGCAGGCCGGAAACAGCTTGGGCTGGAAGTTTCGCAGTTCAAGCAGATGATCGCTGCCATTGGCCGCGTGCTTGGTGACGTTCAGGAGGCATAGACGAGCATGTTCTCCCGCCTGGCAAGGAAGATCGCGCTTCTCTTCAGCCGCGACCGGTTCCGCAGCGAACTGGAAGAGGAAATGGCCTTCCACCGCGAGCAGGCGGAACAGGCCCTGATCGCCGAGGGCGTGGCGCCGCAGGATGCCCGTTATGCGACGCTGCGGCAGTTTGGGAATACGACACAGCTTCGGGAGCAAAGCCAGGAGATCATGTCTCTTCGGCCGGAAACGATCGTCCAGGACGGGCGCTTTGCCCTGCGACAGCTGCGCAAAAGTCCAGCCTTTGCTGCTACGGTGATTTTCATACTGGCGCTGGGGATCGCAGCCAGTGTGGCTATCTTCTCATTTTTCGATGCGGTCTTGATCAAGCCTTTACCGTACAGGAATCCGGGCCGCCTGGCGATATTGTTTGAAAGCACCTCGTTGGGACGGCGTTTTCATCTCTCGTATCTCGATTATCTCGACTGGAAGAAACAGAACAAGGTGTTCAGTTCCTTGGAGGTATACGAGCCTGACGGGTTCATGCTTAAAGCCCGGGCTGGCACAGAACCGGTCGATGGCGTTGCTGTAAGCGCTGGATTTTTCCGTACCTTGGGCGTGGTTCCGGTGCTGGGGCGAGATTTCTATCCTGATGAGGATTCGCCCGGTGCAACGCAAACAGTGATTCTGAGTTACGGTTCATGGCAAAAGCGATACGCCGGAAGGCCGGATGTACTTGGGCGGGCAGTGGTCCTTAATGGACAACCTCATATCATCATAGGTGTGTTGCCGCGGGACTTCAGTTTCGCTCCCGCCGAGCCGGTCGAGTTCTGGGGATCGCTGCACGGCACAGGCCCATGCGAAAAGGAACGGGGTTGTCACGATCTCTACGGTGTTGCGCGGCTCAAGGACGCGGTCTCGTTCTCCGCTGCGGCCGCGGACATCAAAGCCATCGCCGAGCAATTGGAAACGAAATATCCTGTGTCGAATCACGGCCAGGCAGCCTACATGCTGCCCCTGAGCGAGGTGATCGTCGGAAACATTCGGCCGGTCCTTTTGTTGCTTTTAAGCGGTGCCGGACTTCTCCTGCTCATCGCAGGGCTGAACGTGGCGGGCCTGTTGCTGGTGCGCTCTGAAACCCGCAGGCGCGAGATGGCCCTTCGTGGCGCACTGGGCGCATCTCGTTTGCGCTTGCTTCGTCAACTGGTAACGGAGGGACTCATCCTCGCGGCTCTGGGTTGCACCCTGGGCGTGGCCTGGGCATATGCAGCGGTACGTTTGCTGGTGCGCCTCGTTCCGAAAGACATGGCCGCCTCCATGCCGTTTCTGAATGGTCTTGGGCTCAACATGCGGGTGGCAGGGTTCGCCTGCGCTGCATCTCTCGGGCTGGCTTTATTGCTCGCGTTCGTGCCCGCATTGCGCATTCCGTTCGACGTGCGCGAAGGGCTGAGTGACGGCGGCCGCAGCGCATCGGGTTCGATGTGGCGACGGTTCGGAGCAAATCTCGTGGTCGCAGAACTGGCTACAGCCATGGTACTTCTGGTTGCGGCAGGGCTGCTGGGCAAGAGCTTCTATCGGCTGCTGCACGCCAACATCGGTTTGGCGCCTGATCATCTGGCCATGCTGCGCGTCGCCGCACTGGCTCCCCGTTATCCAAAGGATGCACAGCTGGTTGTACTGGAGCAGGAGATCTTGCGCCGAGTCGCAGCTTTGCCCGGAGTGAAGTCAGAAGGAATCAGCAGCCGTTTGCCTATTGGCGATGGTGACGGGACCAAGACTTTCCGAATCCTGGGGCACCCCGATCCCGGATGGTCGCACCCGGAGGTAGCTTACCGTGCAGTGAGTCCCCGGTATCTGGCAACGCTGGGTGGACGGCTGGTGCGCGGCCGCTACTTCACCGAAGACGACGGCGTTGCCATGCCTCATATGGCTGTCATCAACCAAACCATGGCCCGAACCTATTTTCAAGGTGAAGATCCGATTGGCCTGCAAATTTCTTTTGGTGACTCCGGGGGCCCGGCCACGCGAATTATCGGCATTGTCGATGACATCCAGGAGGGACAGTTGGACGCGCCACCTCGCCCCGCCGCATACATCCCAATCACTCAGGATGCTCCCCGTTATTTCGCTGTACTCGTGCGCACAGCACAACAAGAGCGATCTCTCCTCCCGCTGCTGGCCACGACCATCCATCAGATCGATCCCTCAATCCCCACATTTGGCGCAACGAGTATGGACGAGCGAATCCACGATGCTCCTTCCACCTCGCTGCATCGTTCTTTGGCGTGGCTGGTGGGAACGTTCGCTGTGCTGGCGCTGCTGTTGGGGGTTGTCGGCTTGTACGGCGTGATTGCCTATTCCGTGAGCCAGCGCACCCGTGAGATTGGCGTGCGGATGGCATTAGGGGCACAGCGCACCTCTGTGTACAAGTTGATCATGCAGCAAGCGGGACGACTCACGGCAGCGGGCATCATTGTCGGATTGGTTTGCTCGACAGGAGCATCGCTGCTTATGCGGAAGTTACTGTTCGGGGTTGATGCATGGGACGCCGCAACAGTGGTGAGTGTGGCTGTTTGGCTGGCTCTGGCCTCGCTGGCCGCCAGTTTCATGCCTGCCCGCCGCGCAGCCTCAGTGAATCCCATGGATGCCCTTCGCGCAGAATAGATAATGTCCTTTCATCCTCACTTTGCGGAGCGGCCAGAATGTAGCACGCGGTCATCGCCATCGCAGACAAAGTAGCCTGCTTTTGTCCCATTCAGAACACAACGGTCGCAAGCACAGCCGGTGATTGCCGGCCGAGCCGACTGCGGCAGACTCACAGCGCGGCAACACAGCCTCAATGTCACTGTAGAATCGACGCCAACCCTGAAGCCCCCGGCAGCCCCGGCACTTCGAGCTCCGGCATCGGCTTCGCCTCGAACAGCTTTCGGCAGGGCACTGCCAGCCAACGCGCCACCTGCGTTGCCTTCTGCCTCCGGGCACTGTCCGTGGAAATTCCCGTATTGGCATACATCTGGCGATACAACTTGGAGATGAACAGGAACGCCAGCCGCCCGCGCAGCGTGGGCACGCACTTTGACCGTCGCCACACTTCGCGCAGGCTATAGAAGGTGTCCCACACCCCCTGGGTCCGCTCGCGGATCTCGTCTGTCGTCATCGTTTCGTGCGGACTGAACATCTTCGGTCGCACACTGGCGGGAATCAGCCAGTAGCGGGTGATGGGAACGCCGGCAACCTGAGGAACACTCCCGTTCATGCTCTTCTCCCATCGATCAAAGTCCACGGTGCCGGGAAAAGGCGTCATCATCACGAACTGGGCAAAGGTCAAGCCTGCGTGTTTTGCCAGGGCGACCGTCGCCGCGAAGGTATCCTGGCGGTCCGTGGGAAGCCCGAAGATGAATGACCCGAGCACGTGTACGCCGTGCTCTTTGAAGGTGCTGAGTCGCCTGGCAAGGCTATCGCCGGCCGAGTTGAAGTTTTTGAAGACTGACTTCAGCCCTGCTTCGGTGACCGATTCCACTCCCACCAGAGCGCCCTTGATGTGGGCCTGCCGCATCGCGTCCAGAAACTGCGTGTCTTCTCCGGCTTCCATTGTGATCTGGGTGAAGAAGACCATATCGGCGGGAAGTTTCGCGAGCTTTTCCATTAATTCGAACCGCTCTAAGCGGATCGCCTTTAGTTCCCTGACGCGGGCTGCGTTGCCCTGCATCTCCGCCAGCTCAATGTCCGTCAGAGTTACGGGATAGAAGTTATCGTCCGCAAGCGCGATGAAGCGGAACCCGAGTCGCCGCAATTGAACGATCTCTTCGATCACGATGTCCGAGGCGCGCTGCCGCGGCTTCTGGCCGTCGGTGCGCCACACCGAACAAAACGAACAGTGCTTGGGGCAGCCGCGCACCGTTTGCACTGAGGCCCACATGTAACGATCGCGTGGGGCGAGGTCCCAACGCGCGGGCAGGAACTGATCTCCTGAAATCCGTCCGCCTTCATAAGTACGCTGGGCTGTCCCCCGCACCAGATCGGCGATCACCTTCGCCCAAACGATGTCCCCATCTCCTTTGACCACCGCGTGCGCGCCACCAACTTCAAAGGCCTCTTCGGGATACAAGGTTGCGTGGATGCCTCCATATACCACCCAGGCGCCGCGTTCACGGGCGATGCGCCCAATCTGCATGCCTCGCAGAGCATTGCCGGTATGGATGCCGATGCCCACTACGTCGCCGGGCTGGATGCGATCCGGCTGAATCCGTTCCAGCGTCTCGTCGGTGACCAGGGGCTCGCCGTACTGGGACGGGGTCGCAGCTGCAAGCACATACAACCATCGCGGCGTGATTACGCCGATTCCGAACGAAGAATCACTGGGATTGACGAGATGTACGCGCATCGCTGAAGTCTTGCCTCCTTGGAGTTGTCTTTTAAGTTGCATTTAGATTCCTGTCCAATATACCTGCGATGCTCCGGAAACGAGCGCCAAAACACACCCGCAACCGGATTTCCTTTGCGTAGGATGGCAGTTCCCGATGTATTGTCGGCGATGCTATCCACAAACGAGCTCCGGGGAAGTTGTGGGCGGATCATCGCGCAACCGGAACCGCGAACCCGTGCTTCTTCATCAACGACCTGAATTCTGGCGCTGTCTCACAATCTAAACCGCTCGCTTTAGAAGATTCGTTTCTTCAAACTTCGTTTGTTTTTCGTTGCATTGCACGCTGAAATCATTTACACAAACAAAGACGGGACTCGCCCGTGTTAGCCCACGGACGGTCCCTGACCACAAATCACCTTCCATAGAAAGGCGACGTATGGCTGACACTGATTCTAACAGTGCACCAAAAGACTCTGGCAGTGCACCAAAACCCCACGCTTACGATCTTCTCTACCGTCTGAACGCAGCTTTTGCCCGCGTCTACCGCAACATGGTTGCGCTCGAAGAGATCGGCATTTTCGATCCTCTGATGATGCAGAACCTCAACCGCCAGTCTGAGCACCTCAGGGCCGGCGCCAACTACCATCTGCTCGGGGCCATGCGCCGCATTGAAGAGCGCGACCGCGAGCGGTTTTCGCAGCCACCGACTGAGTTAAGTTCCTGATCCAACAGAAGCCCGCCGCAACGGCGGGTTTTCTTTTAGCACGCAATCGACAGCATCCTGGACCGTTGCAGAGAGTGCCTTTTTGACCAAAAGAGTCAGCCGCAAAAGATGGGGCAGCTACGTTGCTGGAGCGGGGAGAAGAATCCTTGCAGGGATGGGCCGCCTGTAAACTAGAAATAAATTGACAGCCATGGCCAGCCCGGCTAAGCTGCATTGCCCATGACAGTCTTCGGTGTGATCTACCTGCTTCTCTATGCTGCGGGAGTCATAGCCTTCGCGGTGTTCGTTTCCCGCCAGAAAGATTCCACGTCTAGAACCAGAGTATGGGTCTGGGTGATCGCCGTTGTGGCCCTGCTGCTGCCCTTGTTCTCGCTGTTGATTGGCGGGGCGGTGATGATTGCCTGCTGCTTCTACGTAGCAGACCGAAAGAACCGCAGCCGTATGTGGGCCATTCTCGGTTTGTTCTTTGGCCCGGTTGCGCTCCTGGTGCTGGTCAGCCTCTCCAAACTCAACGCGGGCGGATCATTTTCCCTCAACCTGGCTGCCGCTGCCGGCTCCGACTCCGGGCCGAAGCAGGAGCAATAACGCAGACTGCAAGTAGTGTTGATCGCCTGCCGCGGTTCATCAGTCTGCCTTGCTGTTTGCTGTGAGACTACGGCCTCAGATCTCGTGTGGCCCAGCGCGGCGAGCCGCAATGTGCAAAAGCGATGCTGCTAGCGGGGCACAGGCGCACACGTTCAGGGGGCACACGTGCCTGGGGCGCCGCGGCACCTTCTCTAAAATCCACCGCTCAGATCGCTTAACGTCCAGTCGATTCGCATGCATCTGTTGCGAATGGTTCTTGCCTCTGCCTTGCTTCGCGGCTAAATCCTACTTGCTGGCTCCGCAATGGCAGCCGCGCTCGCCGGAGCAGCAATTTCCCGGCTCTGCCAGTTTGCCATCCGGGCCGATGCACGTCTGCGTCATGCCGCACCAGAACAGGCCATCGCCGGAGCGGGGCACAGTGGGATCCGGCTCCGACCAGATGTACTGGCTTTTCCAGTGCAGAGCGGAGCAAAGTCCGGGACGGTCAGTATTGAAACGATCAGATACCTTGCTCATGCTGCTCCTCCTTCTGCGCCGGCGGCTTTCAAAATGGCTCGCTTAACCGCCACACGCGCCAGATGGATTTTCGCCTCGTTATGGCCCAGGCTCTTCGCCTTGGCGACTGCGGCCTTCGCGGCCTCCTCGGCCGTGGCCTGCGTGATGGCCTTTCCCTTCAACGCCTCCGCCGCTTCCATGGAAACCCACGGTACGGGCGCGACGTGCCCCATCACGACACGCGCGTTCTCAATGGTTCGTCCATTCATTTTGAGCGCGACGGCGGCAGTGGCATACGGCCAATCGAAGGCTTCCTTCTGCCGGATCTCGTAGTGCGCGGCGCGCACGCCCGGCGCCGGTGGCACGATTACATCCGTGATGAACTCGTTTGGCCGCAGATCGTGTTCGCGCTCTGATTCCGTCTTCGGGATGACAAAGAACTTTTCCAGCGGTACCTCACGCTGGCCGTTCGGACCGAGAATCCGGACGCGCGCTTTGTACGCGATCAGCACCGGAGCTACGCTGGAAGGACTGACAAAATACGCCGGGCCGTCGTTGCCCAGGATCGCGTGATAGCGATTGTCACCCTGAAGGACCAGCGACTTGCCGTTCTTGTCGAGCCCCAGCAATCCGTGGCCCGTGCGGAAATACCAGCAGCGCGGGCGCTG
>JBLMYN010000292.1:0-3463 GCA_050258305.1 Actinomycetota bacterium | reverse complement strand
GCACGGCTTCTTCGATATCCGCGCGATAGCGGATGTCGTGCGCGGTAAGGATCACGCCCGCGATCTCCGGGTTCGTCAGCTGATTATTGGCAATGACTTCAAAGGAAATCCACGCTCGCTGTGCATCGCGGGCGCGGAGCACCACCGGGACGCACTCCCCCTCCTGCTTGAGCGCCTGCGCAAACCGGGTGGCCGCACGCGGGGCATCGTCAGGGTGGACGAAGTCAAGGATTTTGTGCCCGAGTACTTCTCCGATTTTGAAACCAAGCAGGGTCTCGACCCGTGGATTCACGAACTGCAGAATGCCATCGGCATCAGTCACGGCAACCACATCAGGAAGGTTGCCAACGAGGGTTTGAAACAGCTTATCCCGGAGCACGGCGCACAACCTGGGATGGTACATCCCAAAACCTCTACAGCATACATGAATCCTCAGTCCCCGGCAGTGACCGGACGGTAACTCTGCATTCCTTCGCGCTTCACTCCTCTCACCATGTGTCCGGGCCGCGAACTCCCGTTTACAATATGCTCCCATGAGCACAGTCCTTGTCACCGGCGGTTCGGGGTTTATCGCCAGCCACACCATCCTGCAGCTTCTGGCTGCGGGACATCAGGTACGCACCACGATCCGCAACCTGGCGCGCGAGGGCGATGTCCGCGCCATGCTGAAGGAAGGCGGCGCCGAAGCGGACGCCCGGCTCTCTTTCATTGCCGCTGATCTCGAACACGACGCCGGCTGGGCCGAGGCGGTGGCCGGCTGCGACTATGTGCTGCACCTGGCTTCGCCGTTTCCCGCGGGTGTGCCGAAACATGAAGACGAGCTGATTGTGCCCGCGCGCGAAGGGGCCCTGCGTGTGTTGCGCGCCGCCCGCGATGCCGGCGTGAAGCGCGTGGTGCTGACTTCATCGTTTGCCGCCGTCGGCTACGGCAAGAAGCCGCCCACCACACCGTATGACGAATCCGACTGGACGGACCTGGAGAGCGGTGGGCTGACTGCGTACGTGAAGTCGAAGACCGTGGCCGAGCGCGCCGCCTGGGATTTCATCGCGCGCGAAGGCGGCCGGCTCGAGCTCTCAGTGGTGAATCCGGTGGGCGTGTTTGGCCCGGTGCTGGGACGCGACTACGCCACCTCCATCATTCTGGTGCAGCGGCTCATGGATGGCGCCATGCCCGGCCTGCCGCGCCTTTATTTCGGCGTGGTCGACGTGCGCGATGTCGCCGACATGCACATTCGCGCCATGACCAGCCCCGCTGCCGGGGGCGAACGCTTCCTGGCCGTCTCCGGCGATTTCATGTCCGTGAAGGACATTGCCGGCGCGCTGAAAGAGCGCCTGGGCGCGGCGGCAAAGAAAGTTCCCACGCGCCAGGTCCCCGACTGGCTGGTGCGCCTGGTCGCGCTCACTGATCCCACCGCCAGACAGATCGTGCCCGAACTCGGCAAACGCAAGAACGCCACCAGCGAAAAAGCCCAACGCCTGCTCGGCTGGAATCCGCGCTCAAGAGAAGAGGCGCTCGTCTCCACGGCGGAAAGCCTGCTGCGGCTTGGGGTGTTGAAGAACTGAGTTTGCGGCCCTGATTCCGGGGTTCATGGTGCGCGCCACCACATCCCGATATTCGAGCCTGACGCGCACAACGCGGCAGAATTCTGCCTGCGGGCGTCAGGCAGCAAACTGGCCGGACCGAAAAAATTGTCTCCGCGCGCGCAAGGCCGCCCACGATCCTTCGCCTTCTCTTTTTTCATCTGCGAAACAGCATCGCCCCGGACTGTAATTACGTAATTGCTGTTCTTTGTGACTAAGACTTGGTATCATTCGCGCCGAACAAAACGTCGTTCCGGTGAGTGCGTTTGTCGTTGAATTGGACACCCGGACGGCCCGCAGTAACCCACAAGGGAGGCTTCAATGATGAATAGAATCTTATGTCGCGTCTGGACAGGAGCAATCATGTTCGCGCTTCTGGCCGGGCTTGCTTTCGCATCGGACGGCAATTCCGCGAACAACAGCAACACGAATGCAAGCGGCGCAGCCACCACGGCGGCGGCCGCGCCGGCCGCAACCACCACGTCAATCGCAGCCCCGGTGGATCCGCTGCTGCGCCTGATGGTGGCCCAGGGACTTATCACCAAAGACGAAGTAAACAAGCTGGCGGGTGTGCCTTCTTCCGAGTTGCGCGATCGCCTGCTGCTGCTGTTGTTGACGAAAAACAAAAACGCACTCAGCGCTGAAGACCTCAGTGCGCTGAATCCTTCCACCACACCGGCAGTGAACGGCACAAAGCCTGCAGCTTCCACGGAAACAGTGTCAGTCTCGACTCAACCGTCCGGGCCGCCGCAGGCTGCTGCTCCCAGCCCTACGATTCCCGCCGTCGGCGTCATTCGCGTTCTGCCCACAGGGCCGCCCAAGCGCGAGGGAGTCCTTCCCGTCATCACCATCGGCAAGGACATCCACATTGCGCCTTACGGTTTCCTGAAGGCCAGCGCTGTCTATGACACGTCGTCACCATACGGCAATGATTTTCCCCTGCCTGGATTCATCGGCGACATCAACGGTCCGGACGCGTTTCCTGAGTTCCACATCAAGGCGCGTTTCGCGCGCATTGGTTCCTCTTTCGAATGGCTGGAAAGCCCGGACGTGGTTGTCACCGGAAAGCTCGAGGCCGATTTTGAAGGCAACTTCAGCCGCGCCAACAACCGGAACATCAGCTCCATTCGCTCCAACATGCTCTCTTTGCGGCTGGCGTACGGCCGCATCGACTATAAGGCCAGCGATACAACCAGTCTCCACTTCCTTGCCGGCCAGGACTGGACGCCGTTCGCCTCATCCACTCTTCCACCGCTGTTTGAAACCACGGGACTGGGCGTGGGCTTCGGAAGCACGTACGAGCGCGACCCGCAGTTCCGCGTCGGCCTCACGCACAAGCTGAGCAATGACGTCTCCATCACTCCGGAGTTCGCCCTCGTGCTGCCTTCCTTCGGCAATCTCCCGTCCAACGTGGCCAACCAGCTTGGCTTTGCAGAACGGCAAGGCGTGGATTCCGGCAAGCCGGAGGTCCAGTTCCGTTTCGTAACCCAATTCCAGCTTGACCATGCTCCCGGCGTGGCGCCTGCACAGTTCATCATTAGCGGTGTACATGGCAGCCGCACGGCCACAGTTCTTGCTGCTGACGTCCCGGCCACATTCCAGGCGGCGTTCCCGAACGGCGCACAGGTTTCTTCTGACCGCAATGCGTGGACGGGTGAAATCCAGCTCCCCACCCGGTACGTGACCCTGATTGCCAAGTACTTCAACGGCAGCGATCTGCGTTTCTACTTTGCCAATCAGCTCTACTCCGAATTTAACGATACGGGCGGGTTGACGGGGGTAGAGACTGGGCCGTCAGTGGATGGTTCAACGCGCGTGGCGTTCGGGCTGCTCAACGGCGCCCCGGTGGTTGCGCCGCAGCAACCTGTTCGCGGCCAGGGCGG
>JBLMYN010000291.1:0-11914 GCA_050258305.1 Actinomycetota bacterium | reverse complement strand
CGGAATGGATTGACCTCGTTGCCGGAAAACTCGGCGTAAGCGAAAAACAGTACATCAAGGCCTCGTATAGCGAGCTCTTCCAGGAATGGAAGCAGAATACCGGCAGCAAAGCCGCCCACATGCTCTTCCAACAGTAAACGCCGCTCCCTGCTGGACGCCGCCTTTCAAATCCAGAGCCCGCTCCCCGCGCGATTCACAAAAGTCCCCGCCCGCTGCCTTTCAGCGCTACAATTCTGGCCAACCAAGGAGATCCACGAAATGTACGACTACATTATTGTCGGGGCCGGGTCGGCAGGGTGTGTGCTTGCCAACCGGCTAAGCGAGGATCCCAGCGTCAAGGTCCTGCTGCTGGAAGCCGGCGGCCCGGACGCCCGCAAGGAGATCCACATACCCGTGGCCTTCTCCAAGCTTTTCAAAAGCCCCTGCGATTGGGCCTACTACACTGAACCCGAACCGCAGCTCGACAAACGCAACCTGTATTGGCCTCGGGGAAAAGTTCTTGGCGGCAGCAGCTCCATCAACGCCATGATCTACATCCGCGGCAATCGTTACGACTATGACCACTGGCGTGATCTGGGGAATCCCGGCTGGGGCTACGACGACGTGCTGCCTTACTTCAAGAAATCAGAAGCCCAGGAGAACGGCGCCTCAGAATTTCATGGAGCCGGCGGTCCGCTGCACGTGACCAATCTGCGGTCAATTAATCCGCTCTCAGAAGCCTTCGTGGAAGCCGCCCAGCAATGCGGCTACCCTCGCAATCCGGATTTCAATGGCGCCCGGCAGGAGGGGTTTGGCTTTTATCAGGTCACTCAGTTCGAAGGAAAACGCTGCAGCGCGGCCGACGCTTTCCTCCACCCGATCATGAAGCGGCCTAACCTGACGGTTCGAACGGGCGTACAGGTCTTCGACATCATTTTCGAGAAAAGGCGCGCTGTCGCTCTCAGCTTCCAGCAGGGCGAGGGCAGCACGCAGGAGCACGCCGAAAGGGAAATCATCCTCTGTGCAGGCGCCATCGGCTCACCGCAGTTGCTCTTGCTCGCCGGCATTGGCCCGGCGGACCATCTGCGCTCGATGGGCATCCCCGTGACCTGGGATTTGCCTGGCGTGGGAAAGAATCTGCAGGACCACCCTGCTCTCGGTCTGGTTTATCAGTGCACCCAGCCCATCAGTCTGGCCAATGCGGAGAGCGTGAAGAGCCTGGCCAAATACATGTGCTTCAAGAACGGCATGCTGACATCGAACGTCGCCGAGGCGGGCGGGTTTGTCAGAAACAACTCTTCGTATCCCGCACCTGAGATACAGTTTCACTTTGGCCCGGGATACTACGTGGATCACGGCTTCTCTACATTCAAAGGCCATGCATTTACCCTGGGCCCGACCCTCATACGCCCGTACAGCCGCGGACGGATCACCCTGCGCTCCAGCAATCCACTTGACGCTCCCGTGATCCAGGCCAACTACCTGAGTGATCGCCGCGATCACGAAGTCTTGCTGCAAGGCCTTAAAATGGCGCGCAGCATTGCAGGAGCCAAAGCGTTCGATGATTATCGCGGCGTGGAGATGCATCCCGGACCGGAGGCAAAAGACGATGGCGCCCTGCTCGCCTACATCGCGCAGAAAACGGAAACTCTCTACCATCCCGTAGGCACCTGCAAGATGGGCAGCGACGCCGAAGCGGTGGTCGACTCCGAACTGCGTCTGCGTGGACTGGAAGGTCTTCGCGTGGTGGATGCCTCAGTGATGCCTACCCTGCCCGGTGGAAACACGAATGCCCCCACCATCATGGTTGCGGAAAAGGCCGCTGACATCATCCGGGGAATCAATGGAACTGAGAAGCATGCCGACTCGCTGCTCAGTACCACCGGGTGACGAAAGAGGTCTCAGGGAGTCATGGCCCAGACAAAGGTGACACTCCGCAACTTAAGCGGCGCAAGTACAGCTTTGGGCTGGAGCGGCAGCCGGTCGCTGTGCATTGATCGCTCCGAATCTGCAGGAGGTCTGGGCGTAGGTTTCAATGGGGGAGAACTCCTTCTCCTCGCAGTTGGCGGCTGCTACTTTAACGACCTTTTCCGCGAGGCAGCCAAGATGGGTATCGAGGTTGATAAAGTCAGCATTGAGGTGGAGGCTGATTGGGCCGGTGAACCGCTGCGCGCAACCAATCTTTCATTTTCAGTGAAGGTCGAGAGTCCCGCATCCAGAAGCCGGATCGAAGAGCTGATTCTTCATACCGACCGGGTGGCAGAAATTCCCAATTCCCTGCGCTACGGTACGGAAGTAAAGCTGCGTTCTTTCGAAGCAATCAGCACATGAACCCCCTGCATTCAGGGACCGGATCTTTGAATTGGCCACGGGATTGCGAATTGACCACGGGATTGCCCGTTCTGCTCGATACAGCGGCATCAAGATGATTGAAAACTAAGGGACATATTTTTGCGCGTCACCGCCTTCCAGCGGGACTAAAATAAGAGTATGAAACGGCTCCTGTCACTTGCGATATCTGGAGCAGCTACTCTCCTCATGATTCTTCCAGCTCAGGCGCAATTCCGTGGCGGTATGCGTGGGGGTGGCGTTGCTCCGAGGGTGAGTTCGGGTTTTCGATCAGGCCCAGTAACGATGGGACGAGGCTTTCGTTCCGGACCCGTTATGGGTGGCCGTACGTTCGCTCGCCCGGGCCGCGTGTTCACGGGGCGGCCAGGCATTGCGCCGCGCGGCATTGTAACAACCCGGGGGTTTTCCACAACCGGGAGCAGATTCAGCTTTAATCCGCGGTTCGCGCACGGGCATCCAATCAGGTTCCCAAACTGCGTTGGTTTTCCCTGCTTCCCAGGACACCGTCACCACTTCTTCAAAAACTCGTTCTTTTTCGGTAGTCCGTTCTTTTTCGGAAGCCCGTTTTTCTCGCCGTTCCTGAGTGCCACTTACATTCCAGGCTTCGACTATCCATATGACTACTACGGCTATCAGCAACAGCAGCAGCCTGTTGTAGTGCAGTCAGATAATTCGGCCGATGTCCAGCTTGCCATGCAGATACAGCAACTTTCAGATGAAATTGCCGACCTGCGCGGTGAGCAGGCGCTGCAGAGACTGCAGAACCGGCCCGCTCCGCCTCCAGGAACTTCAATGTCCGTGGTTCCTCCGGCTGCTTCAACAACCTTTGTGTTTCACAATGGACAGCGCCTGACGGCACAGAATTACGCCATCACAGGCCAGACGCTCTGGATCCTGAGCGAACATGCGGCCAAGAAGTACTCCCTTGCCGATCTGGACAAATCCGCAACGGACCAGGTGAACGCCGCGAACGGCGTTGAATTGCACCTCCCGGCGCCGGCGAAGCACTGAACACTCCCTGCCCTGACCTCCTCCGCACGCCACCCGTCAGGGTGACGTGCGTTTCGCTGCGGCTCTCACCCCGCTCGTGTTATCCTCACCTTTCCTCGGTTCCCGAGAAAAACTCACAGGTCTCATGAGCCATCTTTTTGTGGTCCGCCACGGGCAGGCCTCGTTCCTTGAGCAGAACTATGACAAGCTCTCCGCCAAGGGAGAGGAGCAGAGCCGGTTGCTCGGTAAATACTGGGCAACGCATAAGCTTGCCTTTGACCGCGCTTATTGCGGTCCGCGTGTGCGCCAGCGGGAAACCGCCCGTATTGCGGGGGAAGCATACAAGGAAGCAGGCTTGCGCTGGCCAGACGTCGAAGTGATCGACGCCTTCGACGAGTTTCGCGCCGAAGCCGTGATCGAGCATGCTCTTCCTGCTCTGGTGGAGGCCGATCCTCGCATCCGCGGCATGTATCAGGAATATGAAAAATCCGAAGGGCAGGCGCAGCGCTTCAAGACCTTTCAGCGGATGTTTGAAGTAGTGGTCGGGCGCTGGGCGGCGGGCGAACTCCATGTGCCCGGGATCGAACCCTGGCGGCAATTTTGCGAACGCGTGCAAAGTGGGCTGGCTACCCTGACCGGCAACGGAAACCGCGGCCGGCGGATCGCCATCTTCACTTCCGGCGGGCCCACAGGCGTGGCCATGCAACGGGCGCTCAACCTCTCCACTGAAGCCACGCTGAAGGCGGCCTGGATGGTCGCAAACTCAGCCTACAGCCAGTTTATTTTCTCGGGCAGCCGCTTCACGCTGAGCTCTTATAATTCTTACCCGCATATCACTGACCGGGAGTTTTTCACCTACCGATGATGAGGGAATCAATGGCGGACGACTTTCGCGACCACGCGCGCGCAATCCGGCAGGGCGAGGAACTTGATGTCGCTCGGCTGGAACCGTATCTGCGAAGCCATTTCCCTGGTGTCGATGGCGCCCTGGTTGTCAAACAATTTCCCGCCGGGCATTCAAACCTGACGTACTCGGTGAACCTGGGCGGCAAAGAGATGGTTCTGAGGCGGCCGCCCTTTGGCAGCAAGGTGAAATCAGCGCATGACATGGGGCGCGAATACAACGTTCTCTCCCGCCTGCATGGCGCCTACCCTGCGCCGCAGCCGCTCCTTTACTGCACCGATGAGAGCGTTATCGGAGCTCCGTTTTATGTGATGGAACGAGTGCGCGGAGTAATCCTGCGCAAGGACATTCCGGCCGGACTGGTTTTGCCGCCGCAGACAGCATGCCGGCTGAGCGAGTCATTCATCGATAACCTTGCTGCCCTGCATGGTCTCGATTACAACGCGATTGGCCTCGGTGAGCTTGGCAAGCCCGCAGGGTACCTGCAACGGCAGGTCAAAGGATGGATTGAGCGCTACCACGGCTCGAAGACTGAGGAGCTGCCTGAGATCGGGCACATCACACAATGGCTCGGCGAGCACATGCCCGCTCAGAGCGACTCAACGCTCGTCCACAACGACTATAAGTACGACAACATGATCCTGGCGGAGGATGATATCACGCGAATCGAAGCCGTTCTCGACTGGGAGATGTGCACCCTCGGCGATCCTCTGACCGATCTGGGAACCACGCTAGCCTACTGGGTGGACGCTAATGATCCTCCGCAACTCCAGATGGTCCGCTGGGGGCCGACCTCGATTGCGGGCAGCCTCACGCGGCAGCAGTTGGCGGAGCGCTATGCCGAGAAGACCGGACGCAGCATCAACAATCTTCTTTTCTATTATGTTTTCGCTCTGTTCAAGGTGGCCGTGATCATCCAGCAGATTTACTACCGCTACCATCACGGCCTGACCAAAGACCAGCGTTTCGCGACGTTGGGCGAGGTCGCGAAGATGCTGTTGCAGGTGGGATTGGGCGCGGCCAGGCGAGGATCGATCTGATCTACGTGGCTCTACCGGTAAAGCCTGACCAGCCACTCCGCCACGCAGGCGGGCTTTGTTCCGCCTTCGGATTCCACCGTGGCGTTGTAGAGAGCTTCCACGCCGTTCCCGTCGACTTCCTTGACCGAAGCAAGTGTGAAGCGCGCGCGAATCTTCGAGCCCACGCGGACCGGTGATACCCACCGTACTTTGTTCAGTCCGTAATTCAGCCCCATGCGTACGCCGCTCTTGATTCCGATGGCTTCGCCCATGAAATAAGCGAGCAGGGAAAGCGTGAGGAAGCCGTGAGCGATCGTCTCCTTGAACGGCGACTCGCGCCGGGAACGCTCCACGTCAACGTGGATCCAGTTGTGGTCGCCGGTGGCGTCGGCGAACTGCTGCACACGGTCCTGCGTCATAGTGAGCCAGTCAGTCACGGCAACTTCCTGGCCGACAGATTGCTTCAAGTCCTCGATGGATTCGAACGTGTGTTTGGCCATGATGGTTCCTCAGTTACAACCCGCCGGCAACTTCCAGTACTTGCCCGGAGACGTAGTCCGAAAGCGGCGAGGCAAAGAACAGCACCGCGCCTGCAGCATCTTGCGGTGTCCCCGCGCGTCCCAGCGGAATCATCTTTGCCATCAGCTGCAGCCGGTCGGCGGGAATGCCCAGCTCAATGTCAACGTTCTCGCGCTTGATCTTCACCTGCTCTTCTTTGGCGTGGGTCAGGCGGGTGTCAATCCAGCCGAACGCCACCGCATTCGCCTGGACATTGAACATTCCCCACTCCTTGGCCAGCGTCTTTGCCAGGCCAATGACGCCCGATTTTCCTGAAGAGTAGTTTGCCTGACCGGCATTGCCCCGCGTTCCCGAGGTGGAGCTTATGCAGATAATCTTCCGCGGCCGCGCCCTTCCCTGCTCGGCCTGCTCTTTCTTGGCGGTTTCGCGGATGAACGTTGAAGCGGCGCGAATGATGCGGAATGGCGCGGTCAAGTGGCAATCGATAATCGCCTGCCATTGCTGGTCTGTCATTTTGTGAATCACGCCGTCCCATGTGTACCCGGCGTTGTTGACGATAATATCGAGCCCGCCGAACTTTTCCAGTGTGGCTTTCACCAGCCGGTCAGGAAATTGTGGATCTGTGACATCGCCTGGGAACGCCAGCGCCGGCACGCCGGATTTTTGTATGGCCCCGGCCGCATCATTGAGCGGGCCGGGATCGATATCTGACATCACGACTTTTGCGCCGTGCTGGGCAAACAGTTCCGCTGTGGCCTGCCCAATACCGCGGGCCGCGCCGGTTACGATGGCTACTTTGTTCTCGAGAAGCTTCATGCTATACCCTTCCAGAATTGGAACCCAACAAGAATTTGGTAATTGGGTAATTGAAAGCCACACAATGACTGCACCAACCTAGGAACTAACCGGCCGAATCAATTCCCGATCTTCTCCGCGTCTCCGCGCCTCCGCGGTGAAAAATCATTTCTTAGTCGCAAACTCCGGCCGGATGCTTTCCGTGCCCGACCAGTACTTCTTGCGCAGTTCTTTTTTCAGGATCTTGCCGGTTCCGGTCTTGGGCAAAGCGTCAACAAACTCAATGGAGCGCGGACACTTGTAATGTGAAAGCCGGCTGCGCATAAACTCCATCAGTTCGCTCTCGCTCACCCTGGCTCCCGGCTTGAGTGAGACGATTGCCTTCGGCACTTCACCCCAGCGACCATCCGGCACAGGAATCACGGCGACTTCATAAACCGCCGGATGGGCCAGCATGGCCTTCTCTACTTCCAGCGACGAAATGTTTTCGCCGCCGCTTACGATGATGTCCTTCTTGCGATCGACGATCAGCACGTATCCGTTTTCATCCATGGTGGCCATGTCGCCGGTATGGAACCAGCCGTTGCGCATGACGGCGGCCGTGGCCTCAGGCTGCTTCCAGTATCCGTCCATGACGCCGTCACTGCGGGCAATGATCTCGCCGATGCTGACGCCGTCGTGAGGAACATCTTTGTCCTCAGCGTCAACAATGCGAATCTCGACACCGGGCAGCGGATAGCCGGTGCGCGCCTGGCCTTCAAAGCGCTCTTCACCCTGCCAGTTCACGCCGG
Organism: Actinomycetota bacterium; assembly: GCA_050258305.1. Lineage (GTDB taxonomy): Bacteria > Acidobacteriota > Terriglobia > Terriglobales > Acidobacteriaceae > Angelobacter. Next base: position 4,568 of record JBLMYN010000291.1, on the reverse strand, counting down.
CTTTGACCTGGGCTGTCGTCAGAACGGGACATGTCTCGGTGAGACCGTAGCCGGAGAAGCAGGCGCAGCCGAGCGTCTCTTCCACCTGTCGCACCAGTGTGGGCGATGATGCCGCGCCGCCGAGAGTGATGCGCTGCAGGCTGCTCAGATCGTACTTGGGCCGGTCCGGACAGTTCACCAGCGCCGTGGCCATGGTGGGAACAAGGCTGCAGGCGTGAACTTTCTCCCGCTCGATCAGCCGGAATACCTCCGGCGGATCAAATTTGCCGATCATCACATGCGTGGCGCCAACCAGTGTGAGCGAATGCGCCACACCCCAGCCGTTGGCATGGAACAACGGAATGGTGTGCAGTTCAACCGTGTCCGAACCCGTGTTGAAGACCACAATCACATTCAGGGCGTGCAAATAGATGTTGCGATGCGTGAGCATCACGCCTTTGGGATTGGCGCTGGTGCCGCTGGTGTAAAACAGCTCGGCCAGGGAGTTTTCATCCACCTGCATGATGTCGGCATGGTAGGGCGCCGCGTCAGCAATCAACTGCTCATAGCTCTGCGCAAGCGCCCAGGCTGCTTTGGGCGCGTAATCAAGCCCGACGAAACTTTTCACCGTCCGCAACTCATTGCGGAAGCCCTCGACCATGGGAGCAAACTGCTCCTGAAAGAAAAGAACTCTGGCGCCGGAATCGTTGAGAATGTACGCAAGTTCATTGGGTGTGAGGCGGATATTCAGCGGCAGCAGCACCGCGCCCGCTTCAAGCACGCCATAATAGGCTTCCAGCAGACGATGGCAATTGCCGCTCAGGTAGGCAACACGGTCGCCCGGCTGCACGCCCATCTCGCGCAACGCGCCGGCAAGACGCGCCACGCGCGAGGCAAACTGCCCGTAGGTAAGCCGTTCGTTTCCGCAAACCACACTGGTTTTGCGGGGAAACTGCTGCGCCGCATAGCGCAGGAAGCGAATTGGAGTAAGTGGAATATTCATTGCAGTCAAAGCCCTCAGGCGGTCTGTCCTCCATCCACCACCAGCACGTGCCCGGTGACGTAGTCCGAAGCCGCGGAAGCCAGGAATACGGCTGCGCCCTTCAAGTCATGGTCGCTGCCGAAGCGCCGCAAGGGAATATGCGGCAGCAGATCTTCCTTCTTGTGCTCAATCACCCATGTGGACATATGAGTGGGAAACCATCCGGGAGCCAGAGCATTCACCTGAATGTTATGTTGCGCCCATTTCCAGGCCAGGTCCTTGGTGAATGAAATTACGCCGCCCTTGCTGGCGTGATAGCCGGTGGCCATCACATGTTCCGGAGGAGCGCCGCGCAACCCGGCCACCGAAGCCACGTTGATGATCTTGCCGCTTTTCTGCCGGATCATGTGTTTGCCTGCAGCCTGAGAGCAGAGAAAAGTTCCCGTCAGATTCGTCTCGATGACTTTGTTCCAATCGGAGAGCTTCATGTCCTCCTCGGGCGCACCCCAGGAGATTCCCGCGTTATTGATGAGGATATCAACGCGTCCGAACTGAGACATGGCGGCGTCGATCATCTGCTGCACGCTCGCCGGGTCCTTCACATCGCAGGCGCAGGCAGCTGCGCGGACACCCAGCTTTTCCACATCGTGCGCCGTCTCCTCGCAGCGTTCTTTTTTGCGAGCAGAGAGCATGAGGTTGGCTCCCATCTCGGCCAGGCCTTCGGCCATCTGGCGCCCTAGACCGATCGATCCTCCGGTAATCACCGCTACGCGCCCGCTGAGATCGAAAAGCTGTTTCACGTTTTTTGACATCTGGGTAGACATCGCCGCTATTTTTGCTCCTTCATGGAAATGCCGGCGGGCCGGATGATGGCGCCCGCTTCCCATGGCGCTTTCAGTTGTGTGCGCCATTCCAGCAGCGCCGGGCCAGGCGTCTCCAGCCATGACGGCACTTTCTGGCCGAGTTCGGCGAAGCTTGTTGCCCGGCTGGCGGAGATCCCGTAGGCCTGCGCGATGGCACAAAAGTCAGGGTTCTTGAGATCGACTTCATACGTCTGACCAAACGTCGATCTCTGCAGAAAACCAATGACGCCATACGCCTGATCGTTGACCAGGAGAATTTTTACCGGAAGATCATATTGCTTCACGGTTGCCAGTTCATGCAGCGTGTACTGGAAACCGCCATCGCCGGAGATGCAGATGATCCGGTGGTGTGAGCCGTCCTGCTGCATGGCGAAGGCTGCGCCGATGGCCGCGGGCAAGCCGTAGCCCAGCGTTCCCGATCCGGCGGGATAAAGAAACGCGCGCGGCTCAAGCACAGGAAAAAACGCCGAAGCCCAGTAATTGAGAATGGACTGGTCATTGGCAACGACGTCATACCGGTCAATGGCGCCGCGCAGAAGCTGTATAGCGCGATAGGCGTCAGAGTTGAGCGCCTGCAGGCGCGCATGCTCACGAGCCGAGGCGTCCGCGATATCGAACCAGGCAGCGCGTGACCCAGCCTCGTCCGCGAACCCTCCGGCAATTGATCCCAAGTTTCCGGTGAGCATGAGTGACGGCGGAAATCTTGTTCCCGGATAGTCCGGCGAATCAACAATCTGGAGATGCACTTGCGGAAGCTTCAGACTGAAGCGGCCGGTATCAAACTCAATCAGTCGCGCTCCCAGAGAGATCAGCAAATCGCTTTGCTCGAAGAGCTCCTGCACCGGCCCAAGCCGCGAGATGCAGCCGAATGCCAGAGGATGATCTGCGGGGAAATTTCCTTTCCCTGTGGTTGTCGTCACGACAGGAGCCGCGAGAGAATCCGCGAGCTCTCTCGCTTCCGCAACAGCATCATGAATGCCCGCGCCGATGAGGAGGACTGGCCGGCGGCTCTGCGCAACCAGCGTGGCGGCTTTCGAAATCTCCTCCGGCAAAGAAGCCGGGACTGGAGATGGCCGTCGGTCAGGCTGGACTTCGGCCGACAACGGCGCCGCGAGCAGATCGTGAGCAATTTCGATGAATGCCGGACCGGGAGCGGGGCCGCGTAGGACGCTTACTGCATCGGCAAAAGCCTGCGGAATCTCATCCGCGCTGGTGACGCGGCGGGCAAAGCGGGTAAGAGGCCGGATGATGTCAATCTGCTCTGGAGTTTCATGCAAGCCGCCGCCCTGCTTTGTCTGCAATGCTGAAGCGATGTTGGTGCCAACCAGCAGAACCGGCGTGTTGGTCTGCAGGCTTTCCAGCAAGGGAACGAGCGTGAAGAGGTTCCCCGGGCCCGTTGAGGCGAAGACGGCGGCAATTCGGCCGCTCGCGCGGTAAAAGCCGTCCGCGGCAAAGCCGGCGGCCTGTTCGTGCCGGACCACCCAGTGATGAAACTGCCTGGCCCGCCGCAGCCCTTCATAAATGGCAATGTTGTGAATGCTGGGAATGCCGAAGCCGCAGTCGATGCCGGCGTGAAGAAGACCTTCAACAACGGCCTGAGCGCCGAGCTTAGGCGCCGTGGCCGCCGTTTGCGATGGAATAGGCATCGTCAATGGATATCTTCAGCGTCGTACAAGATCCTGATCGAGACAAAGTTGCTGTCCTGAAAACAGCAGGACGGCGGATAACAACTCCGCCGTCCTCAAATCAGGGGACTAGAACCCGATACGCACCCCAAATTGCAATTGCCGCGCCGGAAAAGCTGAGGTAAAGGCCAGCGGAGCATTGGTGATTGGCTGGACCGAGCCACGCACATTAAAGTTCTGAGCGCCGAGGAACGCCTGTCCGCCCGCTGCGGCCGGCAGCCCAAAACTCGGGCCCACTACGTTGTTCACGCTGGCAAAATTGAGGCGGTTGAAGAGGTTGAAACCCTCAGCCACAAACTGGATGTCAGCCTTTTCCGTCATCTTGATCCGGCGTGAAATTCGCATATCGAACGATATGAAGTCCGGACCGAGGCCAGTGTTGCGCGGAGCCCCGATGGGACGGTCGTTGGTGGAGTGGCGGTCTCCGTTTACGTCGGCGCCGGCCAGCAGGTTGAACGGATGGCCGCTGTTGTAACGGAAGATCGGAGCAAATTGGAATCCGGAAGCGAAGCGCCCGAATGCCGTATCTCCGCGATTGCCTGTGTCGACAATGGCGCTGGCCACGACCTTGTGACGCTGATCGAAATCAGAAAGCGAACGTTCAGCGGCAAGGTTCGTGTTGTCCTGCGGGCCAAAGTCGCTGTTGAAATCGGTAGTGGTGTCAAAGGCCTTGCTTAGCGTGTAGCTGCCGAAGAGAGACAGATGGTCGCTGAAGCGCTTTTTCACCTCAAGGATGCCGCCCTCATAGAGGGCCGCACCCAGGGAGGAGTACTGGTTTGTCTGCAGAAGCAGCGGATTCCCAAAGCAATTTACGATGTTGGCGCCGCCGCAGGGAGCCGTGCCGGGCGTAAGTGGATTGATGGTTGATGTATTCCAATTACGAACCGCAACCGTGGCTCCGTTGGCCAGCATGACATTGGTGAGCGGAGCACCGGGCAGCGCGTTCAGGTCAATGGCTACCGGCAAGCCGATGGTATGCACATATATCCCGCTCAGCGAGATCGACATGCTGTTTCCCACCTGCCTCTCAATTCCAACTTCCGCCTGCTGTGCGTAGGG
>JBLMYN010000290.1:0-3417 GCA_050258305.1 Actinomycetota bacterium | reverse complement strand
GCTTCCCATTACCTCCATCGGCGATAGCGCGGGGGATACGACTCTGGCTGACGGGTTAATGGAAAGCCTTACCAGCAAACTTTCAAACCTGGAGGTCGGGAATCAATCTCTGTGGGTTGTGCCCGCCAGCGAAGTCCGCCGCCGCAAAGTCACCGATCCCAGCGAGGCCCTCAAGACATTTGGAGCTAACCTCGTGGTCACCGGCACATTGCAGAGGAGCGGCGGCAACATCGACCTGATTGTGAATCTCATTGATGCCAAAACCATGCGCCAGCTTGGATCGGGTGAGTTCCAGGACCGCGCCGGCGACTTCTCCGCCCTGCAGGACTCGGCGGTCTCCAAGCTCGCCAACCTGATGAAAATCCCTCTCACGCCCGATATGCTGCGAAACACCGGCGGATCAGTGAACCCTGCGGCGTACGAATCGTATCTCAAGGGTCTGGGCTATCTGCAGCGCTATGACAAGCCGGGCAACCTTGACCTGGCAGTAAACAGCTTCAACGATGCAACCAAGACCGATCCCCGGTTTGCCATTGCCTATGCCGGCCTGGGCGAGGCCTTCCTGGTGAAGTATACCAACTCGCGCGACAAACACTGGCTGGACGAGGCTTCAGCAAACTGCACTCACGCGCTCAAACTCAACGATCAGCTTGCTCCTGCGCATGTAACCATTGGCCGGATCAACGATGCCGCAGGGCATTACGATTTGGCTCTCCAGGAATTTCAGCGAGCTCTGTTTCTGGAACCGCACAACGCAGATGCCATGTTCGGTATTGCACGGGTCTATGAAAATCAGGGCCGCGTCAAGGATGCCGAAGATATGTTTCGCAAAGCGGTTGCAATCCGGCCCGATTATTGGGACGGACATAACAAACTGGGGCTTTTTTATTACCGCCAGAAGCGCTATTCCGATGCGATTGCCCAATTTGATCAGGTGATTGCATTGACTCCTGACAATGTTGCAGGCTACATCAACAAGGGGGCGACTTATATTGAAAGCGGAGACTTGGACAACGCTGCGGCAGCATTGCAAGAGGCTGTGAAATTATCGCCATCCTACGGTATTTATGCGAACCTTGGGCAGATTTATTACAAACAGGGAAAGTACGCCGAGGCGGCAAAAAACACACAGGAAGCGCTGAACCTGAATGACAAAGATTTCCGGCTGTGGATAAACCTGGCCGCTGCGTACCGATGGGATAACAAAAATCAGGAGGCGCTGGCGGCCTATAAGCACGCCCTTCCTCTGCTTGAGGAAGCGATCAAGGCCAGTCCCCAGGATGGCGATTTGCAGACAAGGCTGGCGGAATTCTACGCCATCCTGCAGAAGCGGGATCAGGCGCTCACCAGAATCCAGACTGCGTTGGCTCTGACGCCGGACGATCCCGATGTGCTTGCTCGTGCTGCCGATGTATTTGAAGCTCTTGGAGACCACGCACGGGCAGTCCGCTTCGCGAACAGGGCCCTCGAAAAGGGCTACTCGGCAGAGTGGCTGAAACAGGATCCCGAAGCCAGGGGAATTGCCGCAGATCCGGCTGTTAGGGCCCACTTCAAATAGCCGTTCCGGCCCATTTTCAAATAAAAGGAGAAAGCGAAAACATGGCCAATGTTAATGTGGTTTACACAAATGGAACCTGGAGTTCAAATAACTATACAGTGCCCACGCACGACACCAAGGTATCCTTCAGGTCTCCCGACGCCGATTGCGTTCTGTGTTTCAGTGATTCGCAGACGTTCAACCAGAGCAGCTTATCTCTTACCAAATCCGGGAACGCAACCGACCTGACGATCAACAGCCGGGTGAACACCAATTTCAGCGTGAATTCCTCGGGGTATGACTGCTCTTCGGGCCGGCTCAGAGGTACAGCACCTACGTATACCATCACCATGGGTTCAGGCAGGTAGCTGCCGTATTTCGGAGAAACTCGATTCATGCGAACGAATGCAGGGCCGCTTCAGGCCCTGCGAATCCACTGACCGGAAAACGGTCTTACGGATCGGAGCGATGGGCAGGTCAAGTTAGGTTCCTGCCCTGCACCCTCCCGATTCCACCAGAAATGGCCCACGTTTGTGACGCAAATCCAAGCGCCGCCTAGACGCCCAAACCATAACCGCCCCAAGGGATTTTGAGCGCGGCAAGAATTTCTTTGGGTGAATTCAGCCAGATTTCTAGCCCTTACCAGTGAAGGCAAGATTGCCATGGATACGAAACCGATTAGAGCCGGCGATTGACAGCGGGGCCGCTCTCGTTTAAAAGGGGCCTAGACTGCAAATCGACACCATGAAAGGAAAGTCCAATCGTTGATCTGTTAATTACAGTTTTGGATCTCATCGTCGAGGGTCCGGTAGCTGACACGAACCCGGCGATCATTTACCAGTAGTTCGGCCCCTAAGGAAAAAGGGCAGCGTATAGCTGCCCGTTGTGATTGCTCGCATGGCGTCTATTTCCTCGTCACGTACACCACACTCTTGAAGATCGCACCCGAGCTGTCCCATCCCTGCACGGCGACGCGATGCGTTCCCACGCTGACCGGCAGGAACGTGTCAATGGTGCTCGCCTTGGCATTTGCTTTCCAGGCGCCGTCAATATAAATCTGCGTCAGGGTCACAGCGTATCCTGAGAAGGCGCTCCCAACCACGTGGACCGTGGAGGTTGTGATGGTGCTCCCAGCCAGAGGGCTGCTGACGGTGACGAACTGCGGATTCACGATGACGCTCGCGCTCGCGCTTGACGATGCTCCGCTGTTGTCCGTGACCGTAGCTGTAACGGTGTAAGTCCCCGCCGCGTTGTATTGGTGCGAGGCGCTCGCAGCCGCTACCGGCGCGCTGCCATCGCCGAAGTCGATGCTGCTGGAGGCGATCGTCCCATCGGCATCGCTCGATCCCGAGGTGCTCCCGGTGACTGATCCTCCCACCAGAATTGATGATGCGCTGGTGGTCAGAACCGCTGTGGGCGGTTGGTTGGCAACCGTAATCGAAAGCGGCGTCATGAAGTTGCGGCCGGAACTGTCCCAGCCCTTGACGATCAGGCTGTGCGTTCCCGTCCCCATGGTGACCAATGTATCCAGGTCCGGTGATTTGATCTGATAAATCCGCTTGTAATCGAGGTAAATCTGCATGGCCGTGACCGTGTAGCCGGAGAAACCCGTAGCCACCACGTGCACCGGCGAGCTCACGTTAGCCCCGTTGGCCGGACTGCTGACGATCACCGCTGGGGCCTTCACCGTCACTGTTGTGCTGGTGGAAGAGGACGCGCCGAGATTATCGGTCACAACCGCCGTGACCGTATAAATTCCGGCAGCAGAATAGGTATGCGAGGCCGAAGACCCGCTGACGGTGGCGGTGCCGTCGCCAAAGTTGATGGTCGATTTTGCGATGCTGCCGTCCGGATCAGACGAACCAGATGTGCTGGCGGTG
>JBLMYN010000289.1:0-5145 GCA_050258305.1 Actinomycetota bacterium | reverse complement strand
CCTTGTAAGCTTCCAGATCCTCGGTGAGAAGATCGAAGCCGGGAGGAATCCCCAGGTCCACCATCACCATGTTTGCGGTTCCGCGCAGGTTATTCCTGACCGTCGCGGTCGCGGTGGCAATGTCGTCCTGGCCAAGCCGGGTGCGGTCGTAGGCCACATCAATCGAGAGTGGCTCCTGCGCCGGCTTTTGATCCCAGGGCACGAAGTAGCGGCCCACCACCTGGTAAGCCAGCCCGCCCTTCCCTTCAAAGCGGATTTCCACGCTGGCGGCTTTTTGCGAATCGATGCTCTTAATAACGAACTGGTGGAACAGATCATTATTTTCCGGCGTGAGAGCAAGATTCACGGCCGGCTTGCCGTTCACTGCCACCACAACGGCGCCACGTACGTCCGCTGTGCCCTTTCCCGTAGCGATAAGCAGTGCGCGCAACGCCATGATCGTGGCCTGCGTCGTCCCCCAGGTGCCATTCGCATCTTTTTTGGACGCGATGTAACTCAGCGCCTTGCGCGCGACTTCCGATGCTTCGCCCGCCTTGAGCAGGGCCTGCACAGCCAGGCCGGTAGTTTCAACTGAGGCGCTCGTTCCGCTGCTGTACACGCCTGTTTCGGCCACCGTCCACCAAACCTGTTCTCCCTTTTCCATACGAGCATCCAGCAGAAGCTGGATTGCCTGATGTGTGAAACCACGGTCCCTGCCATAATCGGCCGCGAAATTGGCCACCACCGCCAGAGTGTAAGCGTCTAGCTTCTCCGCCAGGTGCTTTTCCACGAACTCCTTCGCCTTCTCGACCGCTGGTCCCTGGTAGCCTGTGTTCTTGAGTGACCATGCGATATACGCGGTAATGCGCAACACGTCAGAGTTATAGCGGGTGGTGGCTCCTTCATTGATGAAATTCGTATCCGGTTTCCAGCTTCCATCCGGCTGTTGCTGATCGGCGAGCCACTGCTGGGTTCGCGCAATGACTCTCGCGTCCACGTCATGGACTTTTGCCATGTCGTAGAACTCCATCAGTCCGTAGGCGGTGAGGATCTTGTTGGCCGGAGCGTTTCCGAACCAGGAGAACCCGCCGCCGGGAACTTCAAAGGTCAGCAGCCGCTGGTAGCCGTTGGCGATATATCCCTCGGCTTTGGCGTGCACTTCAGGAGTCAATTTCTTTGTGCGCTTCATGTAGTCAAGCGCCAGCACATTGGGATACGTGCTTGATGACGTCTGCTCGAAGCATCCATTGGGCATGCGCAGAATGCTGTCCATGCCTTCCACCACCTGGCTGATGGGGCCGGGATAGAGCCGCACGAAGATCCTGCTTGCCTCAGGGATGGCATTGGCCGGGAACTCAATCTTGTGCTGCACCGCGCTTTCAAGACGGCCGTTGAACACGATATTTTTCTCGCGGCCATTGGGAACCACTTCAATCTCGCGCACCACGATATCGGCGCGCCTGGCGCCGCCGATCATTTGCGCCGATAAGGTGAGTTTGAATTTGCCGATCCGCCTGGCGTCAATGGTGAACTGTGAGCTGCCGACCCGTCCCGCCTCTACCTTGATGGACTTGGCAGGCGCGTCATCCACCAGCGAGAACCAATCATCCGCTTTGAGTTGCAGGTTGACGTTGCCCGGTGCATCCGAATAGTTGTAGATGGCTACCGGAATGGAGACGCGATCGCCCTGCGTGAGCGTGACCGGCAGATCGAGGTCGACGAAGAAGTCCTGAAAGACCTTGAGGCTTGCATTGGAAGAACCGAGAGCTCCGTGTCGCGTGGAAGCAATCATGGCCATGCGCCAGGTGGTGATGGAATCAGCCAGGGGAATTTCAATACTGGCTCGCCCGTCGCCGTCCGTGATGATCTCCGGATTGATATATAGAGCTTCAGGGAAATAAGAACGCACATGCGTGGCGGGCGCTGCGGATGCATTTTTCAACAGAACGGCGCTGTTAGCCGCCGCGAAATCCATTCCGCCGTTGACAGATTGGGCCTTTCGCAGGTTCATGGGCCCGCCTGCGGCTATGCCAGGAGCGAACTCGGCAGCGGCCATTCTGGTTTCGAGCATTGGCGCTGCCGCCGTCACCTCAATGGCTTCGGTCACCTCTCCAACTGGCAGGGTTGCGGATACGATGGCGCGATCGCGCGGGCGAAGTCTGATACTATCCTGCCGGAACGTCTGGAAACCTGGCGCTGAAAGTATTACTGCGTATTCACCAGCAGGCAGCCCGGAAAAAGAAATTTGCCCAGCGTCGTTCGTTTTCCCGATTCGTTTTCTCTTAGTGGAGGTGTTCAGCAACTCAACCCGGGCGCCCGGGATCACCGCTCCTAAAGGGTCCGCCACCGTCACAACGGTTTCCGCCAAACCATTCATCGCGCCACGGTCATGTTCGGTTTCAACTCTAATCCTGGCCCGGGTACCCGGCGCTTCGGCCGTCCATTTCTGCCGGAAATACAGCCAAGTCACAAGGTCGTCCGCGGTGTTCAATTGCCGGTCCGGGCCTGCACCGCGCAGCAGATAATAGGTGCTCTTATAACCCCACCTCGTGGATTCAAGGATCAGCCGGTTGCCCCACGGATCGTGAAACTCCGGCTCTCCTGATTTTGCCAGGGCGTTAAACACTCGTACTGGATCGGCGCCTTTCGGGCCATGCTCGAAAGCGTGCGTAAGCTTCTTCGCCAGCGCAATAGTTTCGTCCGCAAATCGCTGCTGGTAGCGGCGCGAGTATTCGGCGTACTTCGCCATGGGCACGTCTTTGCCAACTTCGGTCGTAAATTGGTTGGGCGTTGTGATTTCCATGGCCGAAAACAAGGCCCGTGCCGCGCGGTCACGTTGATCTACTTCTGATTTCTCCGGCCGTTCCACGATCTCAGGCATGGCGATGGAGTGGATCTCATACCGGGGCTTCATTACTTCCTGCTCCAGGTAAAAGAAGACCTTGGCAAAGCCGGGCTGTTTTTCCGCCAGAGCGAATACCGCTTCATCCACAACCTGCAACCCGAGCGCGGCGCGCACGCCCTGCCCGCGGGCGTTGGTCACGCGGAAGCGGACGCGAGCATCCCCGCCGGGTCTATAAACGGCCAGTTCCGGCGCGGCCTCAATCTTCAGCTCGTCCGCGGGTTGAACAAAAATCATGCGGTGGTCGCCGACGGGCTGCGCGTTCCTGCCAAACAGGTAAACACTGAAATCCACCGTTCCCGCCAGCTCCGGTCCGGCAATCAACGACAAATCAGCCTGCCCGTTCGCGAGTTCCAGATCGCGGGTGAGCACCGTCTGCCCATCCTTCACCACGTCCAGATAGGCGGCGCCGCGCGGCTTGGTCGAGAAGATCGTCAGGTGAATGCGGTCGCCCGAGCGATAGATGGCGCGTTCAGGACGAAGCAGGATCTGGTCATCGCCCTGCCGGGCCTGTAATTGCACCGCGCTGGATGCCTGATTGCCTTCGTGGTCCGCGGCGTCAATCCTGAGCTTTAGATTGCCCGATCCTGCCTGGAGCCGGACGATGGCAACGCCTCCGTCGTCCGTGGTTAACCGTTGAGATGAGCTTCCGGGGATGCGCACCTCCACGTCCGTTTTCGCGGCGCTTCCATCGGGATAAGAAGTCAGGATGAAAACCAGGTTCTCGAGATGCGGAACCAGCGTGCCGCCTTCGGGAACCGCGGTGATCAGCAGCGGCGATTCACTCACCGTGATCGGCTCGCCGCGAGTTTCAACGTGCCCTGCCGAATCCTTGACTGAGGCCTCGACCAGCACGCGCGCGGCGCCATGACTGAGCGGCCGTCCGGCAAAATATTTTGGCAACGCCAGGTCAAAATGATACGTGCCGTCAGAATCGGTCTTCCCTCGGGCGGACGCTGCTTCAAAAACCGTGACATCCATGGCCGAAGCTTTCATTTTGATCTCGGCGCCGTCCACCGGTTTACCGAAGAAGTAATTTGCCCTCACCGTGCCGGTCACGTGGTCTCCGGGCCGGTATCCCCGCTTCTGCTTTCCTCCCTGATCGCTGAATTGCACCGCCACTTTGAACTTCGGCAGGACGTACCGCTGGACGTTCAGGGCAATCTCCGCCATGTTGGTGGGAGCATCGAGATCACCCATAAGCGCGCGCAGGTGATACGTTCCCAGGTTCACCTCATCGGCCAGCGCGAACTCCGCCGAGGCTACGCCAAACGCGTCTGTTTCCGTGCTCTTCTTAAAGACCTTGTTCCCCCGCGCATCCTCAACTTCAAAGACAAGCGGGTGCCTTGCTGCCGCTTCATGATCGGAACGGTCCAGCGCCAGCGCTCGCACGTGGATTGTCTGTCCCGGCTGGTAAATGGGCTTTTCCGTGGTGAGGAGAATGGAAACTTTATCTTCCAGCCGCACAGGCTGGGTAAATTCGGTTGTGCCGATCTGAGTGTCTGCCAGGTATCGAAGCTGGTAATTTCCGATCAGTCCTGCCGGAAAGCGGAACTGCGCCTGGCTCGTTCCTCGGCGGTCCAGGCGGCCGGCAAACAGCAGACGCGGCCTCTTGCCATGGTCGAGCAGCTCTATTCGCAGCGTCCCCAGGCCTGCAATGAATTCATCTCTCGAGTCTGTGACGATCACCCGCACCGCGGCCGGCCCGCCGCTCACGTACGATTGCTGGCCCAGGATGTGGACTACGGGGCGGTGAAGAATCCGCGAGACGGACTCTGTTCCCTCAAAACTCGCTTTGTTATCACCGTCATATTGAAAGCGGTAGCGGACGCGATGCCACACCAGGTCTTCCAGCGGGAGCGGCCTGGAGAGTTTGATTTCTTCCCGCCACCATGCCTTTCCCTTGCTGAGTTCAATGTGCCGCTCAGTGCGTCCCAGAACTTCATCTTCCGGATTGAGAAGCTCGATGGTCAGCTCTCCCGCGCCGGCTCGCGACGCATGGTATGGAATAGTCAGGTGCAGTGATCCACGCGAATAGATGGCCGTAGTTGCAGGAGCGCCGGCGGATGCCGGGAACGGTTGCAAGAGAATACATAACAAAATTATCAGGAGTGTGGTCAGGATGGGGATGATGAAACTTGCCGGGTTGCCGTGACGTCTTGCATCGTCCATGGGGTCTCCCTGGAGATCATGCCGCGATATTTACCGCTTGCGTTCACTCCAGAGAACGTAGATCCAGAGTTGATCTTGCAGGGGAAATTTGC
>JBLMYN010000288.1:0-7502 GCA_050258305.1 Actinomycetota bacterium | reverse complement strand
CTCATTTTTGTTCTGCTCATCTGTTCGCTGGGAGTGCTGGAAATCTATAGCAGTACATACGGAACAAAGTTTGCCGCTGGCAGCACTCCGTTGTACATGAAACAGGTGTACTGGATCATCACCGGAGTCATGCTGATGTTCCTGGTCAGCATGATCAACTACCAGGTGCTGCTGGAAAATTCCCATTGGTTTTACATTGTCTCGGTTCTGTCCTTGATTGTCGTGGCGCTCGTGGGAAAGAAATATCTTGGTGCGAGGCGGTGGATCCAACTCCCGGGAGGGCAGCACTTTCAACCTTCTGAGTGGGTGAAACTGGTGCTGATTCTCGCCATGGCGAGGTACTTCAGCGAGGAAGGCGACCACAGCCCTACCTTCGGCGATATCGTAAAGGGTGGACTGATTGCCGGCGTGCCGATGCTGCTGGTGCTGAAGCAGCCTGACCTTGGAACCGCCTTGACGTATGTGCCCGTAGCGCTGATGGCCCTGTTTCTCGGGGGAATCCAGTTCAAGCATGTTGCCGTCCTCCTGTTGATCCTTGGTATCCTCATGCCCGCTGTCTGGGTCAAAGGACTCAAGCCTTACCAGAAGGAGAGATTGACCAGCTTTATCCACCCGGAAGCTGATTCGCAGAGCTCAGGGTATCAAGTTGAGCAATCCAAGATAGCCGTCGGTTCCGGAGGCATCTGGGGCCGCGGAATGCGCGGAGGTTCGCAGGTTCAGGGCGCTTTTTTACCCGAGCCGCATACCGACTTCATCTTTGCTGCATGGTCGGAAGAGCACGGGTTTGTCGGCGCGGTGGCCCTGCTGCTGCTATACTTTATGTTATTGATGCGTTTGATCCACAACGCTCAAACCGCCCCTGATCGGGCGGGAGGTTTTGTGGTGATGGGAGTAGTAGCAGTGCTGCTATTTCACGTCATGGTCAACGCAGGCATGGTGGTTGGGTTTATGCCCGTCACCGGAATTCCTTTACCCCTGATGAGCTACGGTGGCTCATCGCTGCTGTTCATGTTCATGGCGCTGGGAATTGTGATGAACGTTCGCATGCGCCGTTTCGTCAACTGAGGGATGAAGGGCTGAGACAACGCGCCCGGCGTGGCGCAACCAGACAAGATTTAACGTTACGCCCTGACGTAGAACGAGGGCACCGGCCCCTTGAAGCGAGCCGGAGTGAATTTGAGAGCGTTACCGGGATGGTAACGGCCCCGCAGATTTTGCAGAGTGGCCACAACCCCGGAATACGAAGGTGCCAAGATTCTTCAAAAAATTCATGATGCAGGTTCCCGGAATCCGGCCAGGGGATATCCCCGGCATGGAAGTGTGTTCCTGACCGCATGCAAAATTGAACTTTCGAGCACTCAAACAAAGCCCGCTGTCCCTGATCTCAGCTTCAGCGCGCTGAACCACTCTCAAACCAGCTCCTGAATCTCGGAATCCTTCTCTGGGCCGTTAACAACCGGAGAGAATCCATGTCGAAAGAACTTTTTGTGTCATCCACACCGCACGAAACCAAAGTTGCGGTGGTGGAAGACGACCAGTTAGCTGAAATTTATTACGAGCGGGAAAACGAGTACACACTCGCCGGCTCGATTTACAAGGGACGCGTTACCCGCGTCCTTCCCGGCATGCAGTCCGCCTTTGTGAACATCGGACTTGAACGCGATGCCTTTCTTTATGTTTCCGACTTTCTGCTGGAAGAAGAGGACGCTGAAGGTCTTGAGCAGGTGGTGTCCCACAGCAGACCCCTCGTAATGGGTGAGGCGCCGGAACCAGGCAGGGAAAATGCTCCTCTGGAAGCAGAGGACGTTGTTCCAGCCGAGTTCGGCCAGGAGGAAAAAGCGCAGGCTGAACCGGGCGAGCCGGAAGGCGAACAGCCGCGGAGCGAAGAGCCGGGCAATGATGGGGCGCGCAAGTGGCGCGGCCGCCGTCGCCGTGGTCGTGGTCGCGGGCGCTTTGCTGACCGGGAGGAGCGCGAATCTCCGTCCCAGCCGGCGGAGGAAGCACAGGCTGAGCCCGTGCCGGAAGCAGCGCACGAGGCCGCGCCCGAGCGCATTCATCGGGGCATGGACGCCGCCCCGGCTCCGGAGCCAATGGTGCTGCCGGGAGAATCGATTTCCAAGTACGGCGGCTCGCCGGCCGCGAGCGAATCCCGCTCCACACAGCCGCAAGCTCCGGTGAGAAGTTCACGGCCCTCCACCGAGTACACGATCAATCCCGCAACTTTTTCCCCCGGCTCAATGACGTTGCCGGGCGAGTCCATAGCCAAGTATCAGCATGAAGGTTCGTCGCCGAGTTCCACCGCTACTGTGGAGTCCCCTGCTTTTCATGCCCAGGAACAGGAAGCTCGGTTTGCTCAGGAAGACCACCCGCAAACCCTCCCGGAGCAGCTTGAGGGTTCCGGACAAGAACGCAGTGCATTCGAGACTGCAACCGAATCCCTTCCCGGCGGGTCTGAAATCGCGTCTCGCGAACCAGACGCTGAAGAGGGGATCTCGCCTCAAGAGGAAGAGCGCTTTGAGCAGATGAACGTGGCGAGCGTTTTCGGGAACGAAAAAGTAGCCGAAACACCAGAAGAGGAGGCTCGAGAGGAGTCCGTAGAGCGCCATTCCGACGAACCTGAAGATGAGGAGCAGGACACGCGCTTTGCTGCCCGGCAGCAGCCATGGCAGGCGTCATCTCGAGGGCTGGTGGAAGAGGAAGAAATCGAGGAGGAAGAGAGCGAGCTTCCCGGCTATGAGGAAGATCTGGATTTGGCGGAGTTCGACGAACTTGAGGAAGAAGTTCTCGGTCCCGGCGATGAGCATCTGGTCCCTATGGGAAATGAACTGACCGAAGCTGTCCGCGATGCTCATATCAACGAACGCGCCACCGGGCAGTACGAAGCGGAAGGGCTCGACGAGCACAGCGAAGTAGAGCCGGAAGATGAGTTTGGCCCTCCCTCGGCGCTGAGCCTCATCATGGAAGAGCAGGAAGAGCCGGAACTTGCCGGACAGTTCGAAGAATCTGAAGATATCGAAGAAGCCGAAGGAGAAGAGGACCTGGAAGGGGCGCGGGCTGAGCATCGTGCCATGGCGGGAACCGCGGGATATCAGCAGCCGCAACGATCAGGCCGCAGGACTGACCGCCGCGGTGGACGTCGTCCAGGCGGACGCCGTATACGCGGGCGCAGATACCAGGCGCCGCGCCAGTTGCCGGCCATCAGTGACCTGCTCAAGGAAGGTCAGGAAATCCTGGTGCAGATCGCGAAAGAGCCAATTGCGAAGAAGGGCGCGCGTATTACCAGCCACATAGCGCTTCCCGGACGCTTTCTGGTCTATATGCCCACAGTGCATCACACCGGCGTATCCCGCAAGATTGCTTCGGAAGAAGAGCGCCACCGCCTGAAGCGCATTGTTCTCAGCGAACGCGGTGACGCAAATGGCGGATTTATCGTCCGTACAGCAGCGGCCGGCGCCGGTGAAGAGGATCTGCGCGCGGACATTCGCTTCCTGATCAATCTGTGGAATGAGATTCGCGGACGTGCCGAGCAGTCGAAGGCGCCCGCGCTCATCTACCACGACCTCAACCTCGTGGAACGTATTTTGCGCGACCAGGTTACCAGCGGATTTTCCGCAATCTGGTCGGATACAGAGCAGGAGTACGAGCGCGTCCTGCGGTTCGTCAGCCGCTTCCAGCCGTCCCTGGTAAAGCGAGTCAAGCTTTACAGCAAGGAAACGCCTCTTTTCGAGCAGTTCAACATCACGGACGAGATCAACAAGGCGTTGAAATCCAAGGTGTGGCTGAAGAGCGGCGGCTACATCGTGATCAACCAGACGGAAGCGCTGGTGGCGATTGACATCAATACCGGAAAGTATGTCGGCAAGACCGCGCGCCTGGAAGACACGATCGTGAAAACCAACATGGACGCCATCAAGGAGATCGTCCGCCAGATACGGCTTCGCGACCTGGGCGGAATCATCGTGATCGATTTTATCGATATGGATGAGCGCAAGAACCGGCAGAAGGTGATGCAGGCGCTGGAAGAGGCGCTGAAGGCCGACCGCGCGCCCTCCAAGGTGCTGCAATTTAATGACTTCGGGCTGGTGGCGATTACACGCAAACGCGTGAAGCAGTCACTGGAGCGTACTCTTGGCCAGCCCTGCCCGACTTGCCAGGCCACCGGCATGATCAAGTCCGTAAGCACCGTGTGCAACGAAATCTATGTGGAGATGCGGAAGATGGCTCGCCACTTTGAGCGCGACGTAATGCTGCGGGTCAACCCGGAGGTGGCAAAAGCGCTCAAGGCGAACGGTGGCAGATGGCTGCAGGAAATGGAAGAGCTCACGAAACGAACGATTCTGGTAAAGTCGGACGCGCTGCTGCATCCTGAAAACTTTGATATTCAGTGAAATCCGGCCGTAGAAGGTAACGCTGGCGCAAAGGATTTTTAGCAACAAATCCTTTGCGTCCTTGCGCCATTTGCGGTGTACTCTTGTCTGCCCAATGAACAAGAGATCCAAAAGCGGATTGCGGCGCGAGAGGGCCCTGAATGCATATGTCAAGCTGGCCCGTGCCGCCAATACAGCCATGGCATATGCCCGGGTGGGCCTGGAGGACGCGGACCTCACTCTGAGCCAGTTTGCCGTGCTGGAAGCGCTCTATCACGTGGGGCCGCAGAATCTGGGTGATCTCGCCCGACGCATTCTGACCAGCAGCGGCAATCTCACGCTGGTGGTAGATAACCTGGAAAAACGGGGCCTGGTGAAACGCCGGCAGCAAGGGAAAGACAAACGCTTTGTGCGGGCCTCTATTACGCCGGCCGGACGAAAATTGATCGCCAGGATCTTCCCCCAGCATTCACAACGCATTGTCGAAGTGATGGGCCGCCTGACCGTTGCGGAACAGGAACAACTAGGACGTCTCTGCCGCAAGCTGGGGACCGGCGACAAGATAGGGGCGTGAGGCGCGGGAGGGCCGTGCTATCTTTATCCGCCCATGCCCCTCATGAGGATTCTCTACGCCAGCGCGGTCTTTCTCGGCGCTTTCCTGCTTTTTCTGGTCGAACCGATTGTGGGCAAGAGGCTCCTGCCGCTGCTGGGTGGTTCATCCGCAGTCTGGATCACCTGTCTGGTCTTCTTTCAGTCCGCGCTCCTTGTGGGCTACGTGGCGGCGCACTGGCTGGCAACGCGTCTGCGGCCGCGGGCGCAGGCAATGGCCTATTCGTCATTCCTGCTCCTCGGGCTGGGGCAGGGCGTGTTCGGTCTCAGTCCTCGACTGCATGCTTCCACGTTTCACCCCATCGTCAGCGTATTCGTTCTGCTGGCTGCTTTGATTGGGTTCCCGTTCGTGGCGCTTGCCGCCACCAACCCGCTGCTCCAGTCATGGTATGTGCGGGACTGTGAAAGCCGTGCCGGAGAGGGGCAACACATCCGGCCTTACCGCCTGTTTGCCGTCTCCAATTTCGGGTCGCTGCTTGCGCTGTTGATCTATCCCTGGCTGGTGGAGCCAAACCTCACGCTGCGTGAGCAAAGCGCCCTTTGGCTGGCGGGATTATTGATGTTCGCGCTTTCCTGCGCCGGCATCATATGGCGAATCAGAAATTCATCGGGTACAGGAAGGGAAGAGCAGAGTGCTTCCGGCGGTTCTGCAGATAGTCCCGCGCTTGCCGACCGAATACTTTGGCTCCTGCTGCCTGCCTGCGCGTCACTTCTGCTGTGCGCCGTGACCAGCCATTTGACCCAGAATATAGCGGCGATTCCCCTGCTCTGGATCCTCCCGCTCGGCGCCTACCTGCTGAGCTTTATCTGGGCCTTCAGCGGGGCAAGATTATATCCACGCAGGACCATGCTGTGCGTCTTCGTGGCCGCGCTTGCCGCCGTCTCCTACGAGCTCTGGGACAAGCAGTTTGTTCCCGCGGGCAAGCGGCTGCTCCTTCCCATGCCGTGGACCATCGTGCTGTTCTGCGCCATCCTGCTGCTTCTCTGCCTGGTATGCCACGCCGAACTCTACCGGCTGAGGCCCGGCCCGCGACACCTCACGTCATTCTACCTTTCCATAGCGGCAGGCGGCGCCCTCGGCGCAGTCTTTGTCGGAGTGGTTGCTCCGCTGGTTTTCAGCGCCAATTACGAACTGTCTTGCGGACTCCTAATGACAGTGGCCGTGGTCCTGCTGGCTACCTGGAGGTTAGGCGTAATCTGGCGATTGCTGTGGCCTGCCGGCTTTTTAGCGATGGCTACGCTGGCTGTTCTTCATGCTCGGGCCGATAGCAAGGACACGATCGTGCAGTTGCGCAATTTTTACGGGACTTTGCGGGTGACCCAGCATTTCGACCCGCCGGAAGGAAGCTACACCCGCACCCTCATTCATGGCACGATTCTGCACGGCGAGCAGACATTTACAGACAAGCTTCGCAGAGCCCCCACCACTTATTACGGCCACAAATCAGGGGCCGGTCTGGCCCTGGACCTCTGCTGCGGGACAAGCCCCAGGCGTGTCGGCGTCATCGGCCTGGGCGCCGGTACGCTGGCCGCCTATGGCAGAAAGGGCGATGTCTTTCGCTTCTATGACATCAACCCGCTGGTTGAGCGCATCGCCAACAACCTGTTCACCTACCTGCGCGAGTCGGACGCGAAGATCGAGATTGTCACAGGCGATGCGCGTCTCTCGCTCGCCGCGGAACCGCAGCAGCACTACGACGTTCTGCTGGTGGATGCTTTTTCGGGAGACGCCATTCCTGTTCATCTCCTTACCAGGCAGGCCATGGAGCTTTACCTGCGGCATCTCAAGCCCGGCGGCATCCTGGCATTTCACGTTACCAACAGATATCTGGACCTTTCTCCGGAAGTGGAGCGACTGGCCGAACACGCCGGCCTGCAAGCAGCGTTGATCAGTTCTGATGAAGACGACGATGCCGGCGTCTACGGGGCCGACTGGGTGCTGGTAACAGCCAACCACGAATTCCTCAAGGAGATCGCCGTTTCTGCCATACCGATCCGGACCATCCCGGGCCTGCGGCCCTGGGCAGACGACTTCAACAGCCTGCTTCCCCTGCTCAGGAAGGAAGAAATCAAATGGGATGAGCCATAAAATCCTCCAGAGGTATGTGGGTGAGTTCCTGCAACTATTTTGATATAAAAACATCGAAAACCAAGCGGGCCCGGCCGGGCCGCAGGAGGCGAAATGAACATTGACAAATGGGGTCTTGCGCTGGGAAGGGCGCTTCTGAGCGCGATCTTCATCATCAGCGGGGTATTCAAGCTGACCCAGTTCAGCGGGGTCGCAGGGATGATGGCTTCCAAAGGAATACCTCTAGCTTCGGTTGCGCTGGTCCTCACGATCCTGATTGAAATCGGCGGCGGGTTGCTCCTGCTTACCGGATTCAAGGCGCAGTATGCAGCCATGGTGATGGCCCTGTATCTTGTTCCGGTCACACTGGTATTCCACAATTTCTGGGCTTTCCATGGACAGGCGCAGCAGACCCAGACGATCAATTTCCTGAAGAATCTGGCGATCATGGGCGGACT
>JBLMYN010000287.1:0-6575 GCA_050258305.1 Actinomycetota bacterium | reverse complement strand
CACACCGGCGGCTGTGCTCTGGATCGTTCTTGGCGCGTGGTGGCTTCGCCGCGCCTGGGTGGGCGCCAAACGGCCGCTTCTAAACACGCTGGTTCATTCCAAGGGAGAACCTGACAGCTCGGGCGTTCGCCTTGGCAACGCTGTTCTGGGCATTGCAAATATCGTTCTTGGAACTGTGTATCTGCTGAGTCTGCTGTTCAAGTCCGGCCACCTACGCTGATCGCCGCTCAAGCATCTCTGTTCCGCGTTTCATGCGTTCTTCCAGTTTTCCTGTCGCCATGAGCGCCAGCATTCTGAAATCGCTGATAAACGACCAGAACGGATGGCCGAACGTTGCCGGCTTGTTGCCTTCGATCAGGAAATGCCCGGTCCAGGCAAAGCCATAAGCCACCACAGGCCACAACAGCGCATACCACGGATGCCCCACCGCAAAAGGAACAATCAGCGTGCACAAACCCAGCACCGTACCGGCGGCGTGCATCAGCCGGTTGCGAGGATTGGTGTGTTCGCGCAGATAAAAGGTGAAAAATTCGTCGTAGCTGGTAAAGCGCGGCTCTGTCACTTTATCTCTCCGGCTGAAGGATCTGGTCGCTGCAATAGATTGACGCGGTCTTCCTGGCCGTCCACTTTAAGCTCAAGGGTTGAGTAAGTCCAGCGTCCCGCCGATTTTTTGGCGACCGCATAAATCGTGCCTTTGCCCCTGCTGCCGGAGACAGGAATGGCAAGATCTGCATTCCCCGCAGTGGGCGAAACATTGATATTCCCAAGAACGTACCACCCGGGAATAACCGGTGCGCCCAGGGCAGCCGCAGCCCGCGGGTCGTGCGTAGCCACCTGGACCGCGTGCTGGTAGGGATCACTGGATTTGATGGCGCTTAAGAGCGCGAAAACGAGCCCGGCAACAACAAGGACGATCAGCAGAGCGACGCCGGCAATCACGGAGAGCACGATGATCCATATGCGCTTCTTGCGCCGCGGCGCGACGGGAAGTCCTGAAGCCTGCAGGGGAGGATATCCGTATGGAGCGTTTGGCGGGGGAGGTGGTAATGGCGGGACGTTCGTACTCATGGCCTGGATTGTACTCTGCCCGGAAGCCAGATGCCGCTTTCTGAACAACAGGCCGCAGAATCCAATTGCATTCAATGTCGTAGTGCGATACTATCGTACTCGGTTCTTCATGGAACCGATGCCCCTTACTGAAGCAGCCCCCTGGTGGTCGTTCACTCCTTCGACCAGGGGGCTTGTCGTTTCACCCTTCAGGCAGCGCGCTTCCGGGCGACCACTTCCATGCACTCCGTTGATGGATCGCCCATGACCGCCGGAGCGCCTGCAACGGGCCATGTCTGCGAAAATGGCAATAGCAGCGCCAATGTATATCGCCTTCGCCATCCTCATCCTGATCGTGCACGTGGTCTTTATTCTATGGGTCATCTTTGGCGCGCTGCTGACGCGCGGGCGCCCGCTGTGTACGGCTCTGCACATCGTCTCCTTCGCGTGGGCCCTGCTGATTGAGGTCGTTCCCTGGAACTGTCCTCTGACCCTGGCGGAAAACTGGTTCGAAATGCGCGCCGGCATTGCTCCGTATCAGGGAGGTTTTGTGCTGCATTATCTTGACGCACTGGTCTATCCCAATGTGCCTCCCCTGTTGCTCACCGCCGTAGCCGCCGTGGTCTTCGCGGGGAATGTCGTGATCTACGCACGGCGTTGGCGGGCGCAATGAGGTATATTGATCGCTCCTTTGCCACTCTTATGACCGGCGCGTACTCGTTCGTTTGCAACTATGGCTCCACGGATGCGCTGCTCCGCAGGTTTCAGGAGATGGGCGGATGGAACTGGAGCATGGGAGACAGCTACTGGTATGGCGATTACCTCGCCTGCCGGCCGTTTCCTGGGGTACGCATACGAATCGTCGATTTTCCCTCCAGCGCAAGCGACGCCTGGAAATACGATTCCGACATCAGACTCTCATCACCGGAATGCATCACTCCGATGCCGGTGATCGACGAGGCATACCGGAAATTCCTCGCGCAAATTCCCGCACTGCAAATTCAGGAAATTGAATGGTTCGACTGAGGGGCGTGTTGAGAGCGCAAGCTTTCCGATTCAGTTTGCAGCCCGGTGCAAGGACCTTGAACATCGGATAACGATAGAAATTTATTCCCCGCTCGGCTCAGGGAAAAATCGAGCTTGGGGCTCCTACCATAGCAACCAGGGTTCCACCTGCACCTTAGTACAATAGATGGCAATCATTAGAACACCTCCCGTAACTGCCAGAAAGTACTATCTTAATCTATACAGACTGTAATACCAGCAGTTATTCTTAGCTGCTAAAGATATAAATTATGCCGCTTATTTACAGCCAGATACAGATATCCTTTCGTCTGCAAACTGATGATTAAAAGATTTAACGCAGCACTAATGCGTACCTAATCGCGCCCACCGATACTCCCCCTAGCGGCTGCCAAGAGTGCGGACTGCTGTCCAGCGCCATGAACGCTGGAGCCAAGTTTGTGAGGAGAACACAATGAAACCGTCTTCCGGGAATACTCGGGCTTTTCTGCGCATCTTCTCGTGGGCGATCGCAATAGTTGTGGCCCTGGGATATTACGGCCGCGTGCGCGCCCAGAGCGAGAGAGGCAGCCTGCCGGAACAGGGAATGGTGATCCCGATCCGGCCTCTCGCAGCATTGTCCAGCGTTCCCGTTCCTCCAGTATTCGGCATGGAAGGCATTCTTGCCGACAAGACAGCAGCCATTGAATTAGGTAAGGCGCTGTTTTGGGACATGCAGTCTGGCAGCGACGATATTCAGGCCTGCGCAAGCTGCCACTTCAACGCCGGAGCAGACAGCCGCGGCAACAATGAAGTCAATCCTGGTCAGGCCGGTGGCGACAATACCTTCCAGATGGGACCTACGGTCAACGGCGTACAGGGTCCGAACTATCATTACAATGCAGGAACCGCCGGAGCTGGATTCGGCGGCTATCACGACGGCGATTTTCCATTCCACAAAGTTTCCAATCCTGATGATCGTTTCACAGTAACCACTGACGTAAACGACGTTTCGGCTTCGCAAGGTTCTTTTCCGCTGACCATGGGCCAGATTATTGTGGGCCAGGTCGGCAGCAACGGACAGGTCATCCAGGGAAGCTCCAACAGCGGTGCAGTCGGGACGCTCGACGGCGTAGCCGGCGACGGCGCTGGTCCGAATTACGGACCCAACGCCCGCAACCACGCTCTCCGCAACGCCAACAATGCGCCAACACAGCCGGTCAGCGGCGCCCTGAGCGGCAGCAGCGCCCAGGTTGGCACCGCGCCCGGCAACCTCACGAGCATTGAACAGGACAATCTGATCAACGATCCGGTCTTTTCTTATCCCGACCCGGCTGACCCGAACAAACGAATTGAAACGCGCCGCACCGGCGGAAGAAATGCTCCCAGCGTGGTGGACGCGGTATTCAACTTCCGCAATTTCTGGGATGGCCGCGCCGAGAACATCTGCAACGGACTGGATCCATTCGGCGCCCGCAATAACAATTCGGGCCTGCTGGTGATCGATGGCAGCGGAAAGCTCGGTCCCGCCCACGTGGCCATGCAGAACTCAGCGCTGTGTTCGCAATCGCTGGGACCGATCCTGAGCAACGCGGAAATGTCCGCCGATGGACGCGATTTGCGCCAGGTTGGCAAGAAGTTGATGGCGCGCGTGCCGCTCGCCAAGCAAATGGTCGATCCCACAGACAGCGTGCTGGGCGCAATGTCCAACGCTCCCAAGACGGGGCTCAACACCACCTATGCGGCTCTGATCCAGAAAGCCTTCCAGCCGGAATGGTGGCAGTTTGCCGCCCATATCTGCGTGGCGTCGGATGGCAGCACCAGCACGGCCGATCCGGCAATGGGCCAGACCTGCCCCGCGAACACTTCTGAATACACCGAGATGGAATACAACTTCTCGCTGTTCTGGGGCGTAGCGATCCAGATGTATGAGAGCACGCTGATCGCTGACCAGACTCCATTCGACAAGTACATGGAGCAGCAGAAGACCTATAACCTGGTCGGCGACGGCCAGAAGCAGAGCTACACGATTCAGCTTGATCCGGGCGTTACGCCCTACACCGTGTCAGTGATCGCGCTCGACCCCTTGACCGACTTTACGGATCAGGACATGGCGTACGCGTTTGATTACGGTGATGGCCGCGTCATGGGCGTGGGTCTGGATAGCGGTCAGATTGATTACTCCACAGGCAAGCTGACGCTGCTCTTTGGCATGCCGCCCACTACGACGTTCTCCATCAAGATCAGCTATTCCACAGGTCCAACCCCGTTGACCACAGGTCAGCTTCGCGGCCTTCTGCTCTTCCAGACGAAAGGGCGCTGCGTGAACTGCCACGGTGGTCCGGAACTCTCGAACGCCGCCGTGGGGACGGTGAGCAATGTGGGTCCGTCAGAACGCATGATCATGGCGGACATGCAGGTCCGGGTTTATGACACGGGCTTCTACCACATCGGCGTGCGGCCGACATCAGAAGATGCCGGCCTGGCCGGATCTGATCCGGATGCGAACGCGCCACTCTCGGAATCGGAATATCTGCGCGAACGGGTCTGCAAGGATCCCACGCAGACCATCCAGATTCCCGGCCGTCCCGGAGATGGCATCTCCATGGCGCCTTTGGGCTGCAATGACCAGATTGCGCGCAACGGCTTCTTCAAGGCGCCTCAGTTGCGCAACGTGGCTTTGACGGCTCCGTACTTCCACAACGGCAGCCAGTTGACCCTGGAGCAGGTGGTGGAGTTCTACAACCGCGGCGGAGATTTCAATACGTTCGGGCCGGAACACCAGTACATGGACTCCGATATCGACAACATCGGTCTGACCCTGCAGGACAAGACGGACCTGGTGGATTTCCTGCGCAACGCGCTGACAGACCCGCGCACGGTCAGTCAATCAGCCCCGTTCGATCACCCGCAGTTGTTTACACCCAACGGGGCGGTGCAAGGACCCGGTGGTTACCCGGTGCAGAACGATCCGGACCACCCGGGACGGGCGAAGGACAACTTCATGGAAATTCCGGCAACGGGCGCTAACGGCGGTAAGCC
The DNA here is from genome assembly GCA_050258305.1 of Actinomycetota bacterium. GTDB lineage: Bacteria > Acidobacteriota > Terriglobia > Terriglobales > Acidobacteriaceae > Angelobacter. Next base: position 1,484 of record JBLMYN010000287.1, on the reverse strand, counting down.
GTTGCCGACTTTCCTCCAGAACATATTGGGGGCGCAAAATGCCATCCCCAACTAGATTGCACGAGCCAACAGCTCCCAACCGCACAGCAGAGCGGCTGGGAGCCACCGGCCTCCCCTCGGCAGTACGGCATATCAAGACCATGACAAGGAAGGACGACGGAAGGAGCATCAGAATGACGGGACAAAAGACAACCAAGATCTTCAGGGTGGCGGCTGTTGTAGCTCTGCTGGTGATCGGGGGACTGGGGGCGAGCATGTCCGCGCAAACCAGCCTGGATCCGATTCCCTGGCCCACGCCGCAGGTGATACCTCCGCCGCCGATTCAGCTACCGGCCTATCAGACCCGCCCAGCGGGCGTTCTTCTGGCCGGGCAGATACAATATGCGTCGCTCGATGCCACGCCCGGGTTGTGCAACAAGGACGACAATCCGGCGCCGACGCCGGATAATCCTCCGCTTCCCGATGGCTGCAAAACCACCGGAGGCTGGATCCAGGTCAACGATGAGTTGATTCGCATTCCTGCCGGGACGATTGTGGTTTTCCCCAACACCTTCCTGACATGGGAAGAGACGTTCGAATTCAATCCCAACACGCACCAGACTGATCCTGTATTCCAGAGCGGGCTGGCCATGGCGGACACCGTGCGGTTCCCGGGAACCTACCAGGCCACCATCGACTACAACATCGTCAACGGGCAGCGCATCGCCGGCATCGTTCGCATTTCCCAGGATGCCGCCAACGCGTTCTCAGGTTTTATTGAGGGAATTGACTACGCGAACGCCACGCTGATCGTCAATGGGCAGAGAGTTCAGCTCAACGATCCTCAAATCACTATCACGGTCCCGAATCCTGATGGCACTCCCGCGCTCGATCCCGTCACAGGCGCCCCCATCACTCTTGTAAAAGGGCGCTACAGCATCGGCCTGACGCCAATTTCGGCCGGCCTCACTTCGCAAACAGATCCTGATCCGCGCTTCACCGTTGACCAGGGCAATCCGACGGTTACTGCCGGCACAGGCTTCCCAATGTGCGTACCGGTGGTTCCTCCAGGGACGTACGACGTCAACAACAACCCATATGGCGTCGCCCTTCCCGGAGTACCTGATCCGTACGTTCTGACAGCTCCCACCGGGTTCACCTTCACCGGCATGGACGATCCGCAGTGCCCCGAAATCAACCGCAAGCGCGACCCGTTCGGGGGCGGCATCTTTACCAGATTCACCATGAACGCTCCCGGCGATGCGCCGACGGCTGATAATCCATTCCCCCAGGATCCTTACGCGGAAATGCCGTTTGAAGTTGGCGACTGGGTGGATGTGATCGGCACGCAGGAAGATGATCCCCTCACCGGACTGCCGTATATGACGGCGACCGAGGTCACGGGCAATGTGGGTGTGTTTACCGCGCCCGGCATTGATCCTGCCTATATCCATATCGAAGTCACGCTCATGGGCACGGCTGCAACGCCTGATCCCAACTTCCCG